>DAOVZQ010000166.1 GCA_030635025.1 bacterium | reverse complement strand
TTCGGTGGCGTATGCGATGGCGCGGGGCTCCTTCTCGAGGTCGTACTTCATGTTGCGGTAGTATTCCTTGATTTCCACGTCGACCGAGCTGCCCGGCCACTTGGCGCAGGCCTCGTCGGCCAGCTTGCGCACCAGGTCGGCCTTGGGCTTGAGCTCTTTCGCGTCGAAGTCGCGGATCAGACAATGCACCGTCACCTTGCTGGTGTTGCCCTCGATGTTGATGGGGTGCAGGTATCCCTGGTCGCCCTCGGTGGTCTCGGGCGCCATGTCGCGCGGCATCAGGGTGACGAACTCGGCGGCCACCTTGACAGCGGGCACCATCTTGTCCTTGGCGTAGCCGGGATGGATGTCGCGGCCCGTGAACGTCACAACGGCGCTGTCGGCGCAGTAGGTCTCGTTCTCGATGTCGCCCCTCTGGCCGCCGTCCATTGTGTAGGCCACTTTGGCGCCGAACTTCTCCACATCGAAATGCAGGACGCCCTTGCCGATCTCTTCGTCGGGCGTGAAGGCGACCTTCACCGTGCCGTGCTTGAAGTCGGGGTTCTCGACGATGCGCGTGACGGCTTCGAGGATCTCGGCGATACCGGCCTTGTCATCGGCGCCCAGCAGGGTCGTGCCGTCGGCGGTGATGATGGTCTCGCCCAGGCACTGCTGCAGGTAGGGGTTCTCGGATGACGGGATCACGATACCGTTCTTGGGCAGTTTAATGTCGCCGCCCTGATAGTTCTCGTGGAAAGTCGGCTGCACATCCTTGCCCGAAACCTCGGGATAGGTGTCCATGTGCGAAATGAAGGCGATAACCGGCACCTGCTCCAGAGCAGGGTCATTGGCCGGTAGCGTTGCGGTCACGTAGCCGTGCTTGTCCATGGCGGCATTGGTGAGTCCCAGATCCTGGAGCTCCTGGACCAGGATGCGCGCGAGGTCCAGCTGACAAGCGGAGGAGGGATACGTTTCGGATCCTTCTTCGGCCTGGGTGTTAATCTTGGCGTATTTGACGAAGCGCTCGACGAGCGTGGGGAACTTGGATTCGGCAGAGCGTGCAAGCATGCGTTACTCCTCATGGGTCCATTTTTTGCGGGGTAAGACGGTGTGCAGACCAAGGTAGGGTGGACCGAACGCCGAAGCAAGGATCAACACTCCTTACGAATATAGATGTTCGCAATGTTCCTTGTGCCGTATGGACTACGGTGATAGGGTTTCCAAGATTATTTGGCGCGTCGCGGCTGTTCCGGCTTCCGCCGATCCGTGCGGCACGCATTTTTTACGTACTCTGGCACGTTCCCCGGAGGTATCCATGGACGTCACTGGCAAGAAAAGCCTACCGGAGAATGCGTACCGCGAGCTCAAACCCGGCGAGGAGTTCGTCCCGGTCATTCCGGCGAACAAGATCGTGCCGGAGCTGACACCCTACTCGCTCGGGTGGGGCCTTTTTTACGCGGTGCTCTTCTCTGCGGCCTGCGCCTATCTCGGTCTGAAGATCGGGCAGGTTTTCGAAGCGGCCATTCCCATCACCATTCTGGCCATCGGCCTGTCCAGCGCTCGGGGCATGAAGGACAGTCTGCAACAGAACGTGATGATCCAGTCCATCGGCTCTGCGTCGGGCGTGGTGGTGGCGGGCGCCATCTTCACGGTCCCGGGGCTCTATATTCTGGGCCTTGACGAGCAGGCGGGCTTCTTCCGCATCTTCATGGCCTCCCTGCTCGGTGGTTTCCTGGGTATCCTCTTCCTGATTCCGTTTCGCCGCTATTTCGTCAAGGACATGCACGGCGAATTCCCGTTCCCCGAAGCCACCGCCAGCACAGAGGTGCTAATGGCCGGTGAGGCGGGTGGTGACCAGGCCAAGGTCCTGATCCAGGCTGGTCTGATCGGTGGTATCTACAACTTCCTGAACGGTACCTTCGGTCTGTGGCGCGAGAACTTCACCACCATGACCTTCAACTGGGGACAGAAGGTCGGCGGTTCGATCAAACTGGAGTTCCGCATGCTCGTGGATGCGGCGGTCATCGGTTTGGGCTACATCGTGGGCCTGCGTTACGCGCTGATCATCGCTTCGGGTTCGTTCATGGCCTGGTGGGTGATCGTGCCCGCCTTCGGTTACATCGGCAAGGAGTTCGGCGTCGCCGAGCTGCAGGCCATGACACCGGGGGACATTTTCACCGACTACGTGCGGCACATCGGCATCGGCACGATCGCCATGGCCGGCATGTTGGGCGTGTGGAAGTCCCGATCCATAATCTGGGGGGCCTTCCAGCTCGCCCTGAACGAGATCAAGGGCGGCGGCAGCAAGGCCGAGGGCGATGTGGAGCGTACCCAGCGCGACCTGCCCATGAAGCTCGTTTCGGCCATGATGGTCGTAACGATCATCGTGGTCTTCGTCTTCTTCTGGCTTGGCGTCACACACAAGCTGAGCTGGGCGATCGCCGGCCTGCTGATCGTGACGGTCATCGCCTTCCTGTTCACAACGGTTGCCGCGCGCGCCATCGCCATCGTCGGTACCAACCCGGTGTCCGGTATGACGCTGATGACCTTGATCATTGCATCGGTGATTCTCAAGTCGGTCGGGCTCGAAGGGGACGAGGGCATCGTGGCGGCCCTGCTCATCGGTGGCGTGGTCTGCACGGCCCTGAGTATGAGCGGCGGCTTCATCAGCGACCTTAAAATCGGTTATTGGCTTGGTACCACCCCGGCTGTCCAGCAGCGCTGGAAGTTCCTGGGCACGATCGTCTCCGCTGCGGCCGTCGCAGGAGTGATCATGGTGTTGGACAACGTCTACGGCTTCGGAGCCGGCAGCCAGCTCGAGGCCCCGCAGGCCAGCGCCATGGCCGCGGTGATCCAGCCCTTGATGACCGGTGAACCCGCACCCTGGATGCTGTATATGGGCGGCTGTTTCATGGCCCTGATCCTGGACTGGGTCGGTGTCCCCGCCCGGGCCTTCGCCTTGGGTATGTACCTGCCCCTGCATCTGAACACTCCCATCCTCGCCGGCGGCCTGGTGGCCTACTTCTCCACCCGCGCCCGCACCGAGGAAGTCGCCACCAAGCGCAAGGAGCGCGGTACGCTCATCGCGTCTGGCTTCGTGGCCGGCGGCGCAATCATGGGTGTTGTCAGCGCGTTCGTGCTGTTCGTCGGTCGCTACTTCGCGAGTCGCGCGGAGTGGACCACGACAATGCACGACGGCACTCTCGTCGAGGCGAGCGACTGGTCGCTCATCCACGTCATTGGCACCCACAGCTGGGTGGAGGAAAGACCGGAATCGGCCGTGTTGGCCTTGGTCATGTTCATTGGACTGTGTGTCTACATGAACTACGCGGCCAGGAGTGCGGCGAAGGATTAGACCGGTTTTACACGTGTAAAGAGGGGCGGTCTTCGGACCGCCCCTTTTCATGCCCGGATGTGAAGCTATTCTCCGTCGCGCAGGATACCGATCAGGCGCCAGCGGTCGTCGCGGTGCGCGTAGTGGGCTTCGGTGGGGGGGAGATCCCGTCCGTCGGTACCGATTGCCGTCCAGCGGATCACCAGGTATGCGTGATCGGACAGCATGTCGGGGGCTACGGACACGGCGGGAGAGGCCGCGTTCTCTGTGGGCGTGGCGACCTGTTCGCCGTTGCGATCCAGTACCTCGATGGTCCATGTCAGTCCGGACGGCAGGCCGGTCTCTGCCAGAGCGTCCCGGGCCTCGATCCAGAGACCGTCGCGGGCTACAGGTGCGTTTGCCAGACCCACCGCCGGCGACACGGCGCTCAATCCCCAGGCCGTTGTCAAATCACGCCGTTCGCGTAGAACCCTCTTCATCACCGTTTCGGCCGAGGTGTCGGGAAAACGCGCGGCTGCTACGGCGTTGTCGATCATCTCGTCGGTGATTTTGGCTAAGATCCTTCCCGCCCAGAACGCGTCGGCCGGATTGCAGGCGTGCAGGTAGTCGTTCACGTAGTTGGGCGACCAGTCGGAGGGGTCGTAACGGTCGGCGGTGAACAGGCCCACGTGGGGGTGCTCGGGTTCGCCCAAGCGTTCGTAGGGCCGAGACAGCAGACCCAGGGTCGGAATCCCCGAGACAATTTCGCCCAGATCAACATCGTAGGTGTAACCGATGCGCTTTTCGTGACGTGCGGCCCAGTACCCTCCCAGGCAGCCATCGAAATCCACCAGATAATGCAGGATGTGCCCGTTGCCGGGTTCGCCCACATAGAGATCCAGCGTGTTGTCGATCTTTTGGTCCACGTGCTGCAACCAGGCGCCGAAGACGCGCAGGCCGCGCAGGCTGCGACGCCGTTCGTGAACGATGGTGTCGTTGATGTCGTCCTCACGTGTGCCGGTATAGGCGAAGCCGCCGATGGGGCGGCCGTCCAGGAAACGGCTCACCAGGGCGCGGACGCGATCGCCGTGACGGGCCTGGGGCAGGGCCGCCAGCAATTCATCGATGTCCCGGTTCGTCAGCGCGCGTTTGTGTCCCAACTCGTTCTTGGCCGAGGCGCCATCGGCGATGCGCAGGGCGTCGGGATCGAAATAGACGACCCGGTCGTCGGGTACGAGATAGCCGGCCGCCCACAAGAGCCGGTTGGAGATCACGCCCGCGGCGGTGGCGATGATCGGTGCGTCGGCCTTGTCGAACTTGCAGATGTAGCGGACGCCGCGGCTGTCCTGGAAGATGAAGCCCGGATTGCGTCCTCCCACCTTCATGCCCGTCACTTCCCAGGGGAGGAAGGCTTCGGGGCCCGGATCGTCGCCGCCGGGTCCTTGGCCGACCTGTGCCGCGGTCAGATCGGATGTACGGTTGGCGTACCAGCTCGAGTCGGGCACGTAGCCGAAGCGGTTCACGTCCAGGGCGGGCTCGGCGGGCGTGGGGTCGAGTCCCAGGCGGGCCTGGCGCATATAGAAATTATCCAGATGATGGGACAAGCGCAGGAAGTCCAGCTCCTCTGGCATGGGGATGCCGGCGGTGTCTTCGATCACGACGATGGTTCGCCCGTCCGTAAAGACCGGCGGCGCGACATTTTGCGATCCGCACCCTACGACCAGGAGTAAACAAGCGCCGACGAATCCGGGATGCAGGCGTTTGATCGTATTCATCGCTGCCTCCTCGGCTTTTGCCCGAAGACCGATCCCGTTCCTATGTAGAGGTGACCGCCCTCCTCGCTGTGCGCGTACTGGATCGTCAGAGCACTTTCTCGGTAGCGCACGGCCAAAGCCAGTCCACCCGAGGCCTCGAAGTGGTCGAGGCCGACGTCGCGCCAGTGGGGGGCGACCATGCCCCAATCGCTGAATATCCGTCCCTGCAGCCAGGTCGAAATCGGGTAGTGGTACTCGAGTGTGGCCAGACAAGCGTGCATGTCGCGGAACCGTTCGCTGGCGTATCCGCGCAGTGTGTAGCGGCCGCCCAGAGAGGCCATCTCCGTATAGGGAATCCGGTCGCGTCTCGAAGCATGCAATCCTTCGGCATACAGGCGGACCGCCAGGGCGCGTTCGCGCCAAAGGTTGCGATAGATCTGCATTTCCGCGCTGTAGTGGCGGTAGTCCCCATCGTGTTCGGATGACGCCAGATTCACACCGCCCACAAGCTGGATGAAATGGCCGGCGGTCGAGAAGTCGCCCGCGTTGCGCGTGTCGTGGGACATGGCCAGTTCCAGGCCCTCGTAACGGTTGATCTTGGCGGAGCGGTACAGATCGGGGAAGGTCGCCATAACCGTCGGGTTGTCGTCGGCGCCGATGTCTTCCAGCCCGTCGTCGGGTTCGTCGAGATTGGTGTGTCGCTGATAGAGGGATGTGGTGACCACCCAGCCATCGCCGGGGCATAGATGCATGGCGATCTCGTTGTGCACGAACTGCCTGTGGGCGTCGGTGCGTTCGTCCGGGCTATCGGCGCCCAGACCGTAGAAAGGCCGGTTGTCCTTGCGTTCGAAGCGGGTCAGGAACGACAGCCAGGCGTCGTCCTCCCGTCCGTGCAGGTCCAGGGAGAACAGGTTGTTGCGGGGGTTCAGGTAGCCGGCGGTCAAACCGTAGTCGATGCCCGTACCCAGCCAATCGCTGGATTCGGCGTGTAGGCCGATGATCGTCAGTCCCAGGCCGGTCTCATAGCCGAAGCGTGCCGAAAAACGCGTGTCCACGGGTGTGAGGTTCCAGACGAAGAGACGCGAAACCCGT
>DAOVZQ010000227.1 GCA_030635025.1 bacterium | reverse complement strand
CGCCGCGCCGCCGTCGAAGCCGACCTGGCCTGCGGCGCCACGCGCTGGGAAGCTGCGCGTGAGCCCCTGCGCGAGGCGGTACGCAAGGGTATGATCCCCATCCTGAACTCGATGACCGTGGCGGGGCTGGTTTCGCTACCCGGCATGATGACCGGTCAGATTCTCGCCGGGGCCGAGCCGTTGCAGGCTGTGCGCTATCAGATCGTGGTGATGTTCATGATCGCGGCCGCGACATCTCTGGGTGGGATACTGGTGGCGGTGATGGTTTATCGGCGGATGTTCAATGAGCGGCATCAGTTGAGGCGGGGAGTGATCCGGTGATAGAGGCGCATCGATTCTCCGACGCCCGCTCTATCGTCGGAGACGCTTTCAGGACCCGGGGAACAGTCAAATTCTGCGAATACTTGACCACGACTCTTCAACAACAGGCTCTCTGGATGTTTGGCAAACACGAAAACCCGTCCGTGGAGGACATCAGCACAGATGTGTGATGTACTGGATACTTTCGACTGCCAGGTTCTAGTCCCAGGCTGGCGTCTGCACTTGGCCAGTCTGTCGGTGACCCCGAACCGTGACCGGGGCAACGTGATGGATCTGGCCACCAGCGGAGCTTTCAGGGCCCTGAAAAGTGCCGGCGACATGGATGATTCGGGTATGCCTCTGTGGTTTCGCGAGGCCTGGTCCCTGGCCGGTCTCGATCCGGCCAAGTATCCCCCCTCCTCCCAGCAATTGGCCCAAAGGGCTCGGGAGCAAGGCGGTATCGACCGTGGTTGCCTGGCTTGGGAATTCCTCTCGGTACTCGTGCTTAAATCCGGCGTACCCTGGGTCGCTCTGGACCGCCGCGTCCTGCATACGCCTCTGGTTTATCGCCTCGGTGAGCCGGGCGAAACCCTGCCGACCGACCGGGGTGATGTGTCCTGTGCCGGATTGCCCGTCCTGGCTGATCTCGAAACCGTGCGGGCCGCCCCCTGGGCTCTCGGGTCGCCCGATGACTTGGTCGATGCCGACCCGGTGGTTTTCGTCTGTTTCCTGCCGCAGAACATATTTCGCCAAGTCAATCCCAAGAACGTGCTGGGGCGTGCAGTCTGGCTGACCTGGGCCTACCGCTTCGTGTTCGAGAAGACTTGTCCGGGTCGTGAAAAGAGCTAGGAGATACCACTCAGTCGATCATCGTCAGGTCGGAAACCGCAGCCGGCAGCTCGATGCGGAAGGTTGATCCCTGCCCTTCGGTCGAAGTGATAATCAGTTCACCCTGGTGTTCGGCCACGATCTTCTGGACCACCTGCAGACCAAGGCCTGTCCCCTTGGACCCTTTGGTTGAGTACATACCCTGACGGATTCTGGCGATGGTATCGGCGCTCATACCCTCTCCGTCATCCAGCACCGAAAAGTAGACCCGATCATCTATCTGTCCAGTCGAGATAGTGATATGTCCCGACTCCTTGTCGGACAAGGCGTCGCGTGCGTTGATCAGCAGGTTGGTAAGGCATTGGTGGAAGGAGTGGTAGTCCAGTACTACGGGATGTGGTGAATCCTCATGCTCCACGCTGATGTTGATCTGCGTGTTCAGGTTCAAGCCTGTATCCGTGATTACGGTTTTGACCACTCCGCGCGGGTCGAACTCCGCATACTCGGGTGTGGGCTTGCGGGCGAAGTTCAGCAAGTCGGTCACCAGGTTCGATATGATGGCCACGTTGCGCTCGATCATATCCCAGCCGAGATCCATCTTCACTTCGTCGTTGCCGCGCTTGCCGGCCTTGTAGACGTAAACGCCGCCGTTGAAGCCGTCGAGGATGTTCTTGATGGAATGACTGATGCCGGCGGCCGCCTGCCCCGCCACCGCCATGCGCACGCTCTGGTGCAGGCTCTCACGCAGGGTGTTGAGCTCCCTCAGATCCTGGAAGAAAAAGACCTTGCCGATATGCATTCCACGATCGTAGAGGCTGATGCCGGACAGACGAACATCGATGAGATCGCCGTCGGCCGCCATGATGGCCGAGTCCTTGGGCGCAAAGCCGCGCAGACGTCGATTCGGTTCGTAGGACAAGGGGATATCCAGGGTCGGCTTCAGATTGGAGGGGAAGAATTTCTCCCAGTGGAGGTGCCCGATCACTTCGTCGCCCGGTAGGCCGATCAGCTTCTTGGCCAGCCGGTTGTATATGGTCACGATGCCCTCGCCATCGGTGGCGATGATGCCGTCGAAAGAGTTCTCGATGAGTCGCTTCTGGAAATCGTCGGAATCGACGAGATCCTTCCGCGAGGATCTCAACACGTCGGTCAGATGCCTGAAGGAGTCGGCCAGTTGCACGATCTCGTCTCCACGGTGTGTCTGATAGACACGGCAATCCCGGCACCGGGCCAGCTTCTGCGGGAAATTGGGTTCGAAACCGTCGCAAGGTGTGCCGTCGATGTACCAACACTGCTGGGTGTAGTTGTGGTAGGCCCGGCAGTCGATACGGCCACAGTCCATGATCTCCCAGCAGTTGACATGGACACCGAAGTTGAAGCGTGGATTCAAATTGCCGCCGCTGATCTCGTCGGCGATCTCCACCAGGTCCTTGAGCGGACGGACGGTACGTCGTACCAGTATTCGAGCGATACCGAAGAAGATCAGACCCGATATCACCATCATTCCCAGGGCGGTCAAAGCCGCGCTCCGCGCAGCGCGACTCCCTGGTCGTCGGTCCAGGCCCACCTGGAGGAGGCCGGTTTGAGATCCGTCGTGCCACAGCGGCAGTGAGATGTCCGGCTCGATTGTTTCTGACGGTGTCATCTTTTCGGCAACGCTGATCCGGGCCAGCGTTTTGCCCTGGGGATCGGTCACCTGCAGGGTGACGATGTCTTCGCCGACATTGAGCAGGTGCGGCAAGTGGGATTCAAGTCGGCGTTGGTCGCTGGAAGCGACAACCGATCCCAGTTCGGCGACGTGATCACTTAGCAGAGTCTCCGCCCGCGTGATTTGGCCGGCCAGGATCGTTCGTTGAGTGGTCAAGTAGACCGATGCGACCACGACCACGCCCAGCAGGAGCATCCCGCCCAGCAGGAGCAACAGGATCTTGCTCTCGATGAGCAGCTTGCTGAAAAAGGGCAGGGAGGGCCGCACCGTCAGGTTTACCATCCCACTCCTTCGCTGCGAGTGGTTCTTGGCATCGGCTCTTACATCACCCATGCAGTATGCCGGCGTCGCCGCCCTGGCCGGCCAGGGCTCCATGGACGACTCCCAGCAAACGCTCGGGATCGATGGGCTTCTCGACGAAGCCGTCGGGCCGGCGGGTTTTGTACCGGTCGACGATCTCACCCCAGTCGACACCCGTCTGCTCCTTGATGCCCGTCACCATGACCAGGGGGATGTCCTTGGTCTTTTCGTCGATCCGAAGGCGTGAAAAGAGCTGGATGCCGGTACGGCCCGGCATCATGAGATCGATGAGGATGATGTCCGGCGACACATCCTTGATAAGCTGCTCGCCGGTTACGGCGTCGTTGGCTGATTTGACGATGAAGCCATCACTTTCCAGGATCGTCGTGAGGTATGTCGTCAGATCGATTTCGTCGTCGATGACGACAGCCGTCTTGGTGCTCATATCTGTTCCTCCAGTCTGTGGGGCGGAAACGGGACAACCGTCTCCGCCCCCATGTCTTCAACTCAGGACGATGGCTTTTCCGAAGAGGTCGAAGACGCCCCCGGTCTTGACGCCGGTGTCATAGTGCTCCATGAGCTGCATGACCTGGCGCTTGCAGTTGGCGCAGGGCGCGGCCACGTAGTTCGCGCCGGTGGCCGTGATCTGATCCACCTTGATCTTGCCCACCTTCATGCGGTAGTCCATGAAGGTGCCGTCGAAGTAGGGGACTTTTTCGGGTCCATCCATCACCGCCAGACCGCCACCGCCGCCGCAGCACCAGTTCTCGGTGCGGTTGGGCGTCATCTCGATGAGGTTGTCGCTCATGGCGTTCAGCAGCCTGCGGGGCTCCTCGAAGACATTGGTCGAACGGGCGAAGTTACAGGGATCGTGATAGGTGATTATCTCGTCCACCTTCGACTTGTCGAACTTGAAGGCTCCCTTCTCCAGGTACTCGTCCGCGAGCAGGAAGATGTTGGTCGTCGTGAATGCGTTGTTGTTCTTCGACGCTGTTGGTCCCATGCGCTTGGCGATGCGATAGGCATGACCACACTCGCCGATCACCAGCGACTTGACGCCCAACTCCATGCACGCGTCGTGAGCCTGCTGGTTCTTGCGCATCATGTGCGGGTCATCGCCGGTGAACAGGCCGAAGTTGGCGCCGTCGAAGGCCTTGGACGACATGGTCCAGGTGGTCCCGTCGTAGTCCTTCAGGGCCTTGAAGAACACCGCCACGCCCATGTGGGTCTCCGGGAAGGAGATCAGATCGGCCGAGGCGGGAATGAACAGGATGTCGGCGCCCTTCTTGTCGATGGGGATTTCCACATCGATGCCCCACTCGTCCTTCACCTCCTCCACCAGGAACTCGCAGGCATCGATAAAGGACTTGTAGGTCTGGCCCTCATCGTTGCCGGTCTCGTCCGAGATGCGTTGGGTTTCGGACATCATGAAGGGCGACTTGCCCAGCGCATGCACAACGGCGCGCCCCTTGCGCGTTATGATCGAGTTGTCGATGCCGAAGGGACAGAACTTGGCGCAGCGGCGACAGCCCGAGCATTCGTAAAAATCCCGCTGCCAGGTCAGGAGTTCATCGGCCTCGATGTCACGGGCCGCTCCGATCCCTTTCAGCACCTGGCCCCAACGGTTGCCGTAGCGCTTGTACTGTTTTCGAATCAGATCGGATCGCGCAGCCGGATTGGTACGCCGCTCGGGCATGGTCTTGGCCACGTGGCACTGCTCGGCGCAGACACCGCACTTGGCGCAGAGCTCCATGTAGAGCTGCATCACCCGGGGGCCCTTCTTGATGGCCTTGATCTGGTCGATGATCTTCTGGAGTTCCGCCTCGTTCACCTGGGGCTCGTCATTCGGCTGGACTCCAACGTCCGGTTGGGGATTGGCTTCCATATCAATAGTCCTTTGCCAGCAGTGAACGACTGTAGAAGATTCCCGGAATGTGCAGGAACTTCCCGAAGGGCATGTAGATCAACAGGAGCTGCACGAGCATGAAGTGCAGCAGGAACATCGGGTCGCGCGGTACCATGATGGGAGCCGATGTGAACAGCGACTGGAAGTAGATCTGGGTCTGTGTGATGTCGAAATGACCCAGGAAACGCATGGCGTTGCCCGTGATGAGAATGAAGAGCAGCAGGATGAGTACGGAGTAATCCTCACCCGAGGAGATCTCCCGCACTCTCTTGATCGCAAAGCGTCGGGTCAGCAGCAGT
>DAOVZQ010000428.1 GCA_030635025.1 bacterium | reverse complement strand
CATGCCGAAACGGTCGGCCGCGGAACTTAGGAAATCGTAGACTTCTTTGTTCACGTCCAGCGCGTGGGACTTGTCGTGCGCGGCGCCCTTGTGGGCCAGCAGCAGATGGTCGCAGTGGACGGTGGTCGGCACGGCGGTCTCGTCGCGTCCGGCCTGCATGAACTGGAGGATGGCCATCTGGGCGGTGGCGTCCTGCATGGCGACACGATCCGGTCGCAAAGCCAGGGTGGCCTCGCCGGGCGCCAGTTCCTGTCCGGCCGGGTCATTCAGATGTCCGAAGACCACTTTTTCGGCAAGGGTCAGGGGGCGGCCCAATCGCTCACGCACGATTGCGAGGCGTTCGCGGCTGCGCTCATAAACGGCCTGCACCATCTCGCGGGTTGTTTCGATGACCATAATCTCATCCTTTGGGGATGTGAGACGCCAACAGCCGGGTTGACCGGAAGTGCTTGAACTCGCATTCTAGTGAGACTGAGGTTATCAGTCGATCAACAGATAATAACGTCCCTGTACTGCAGAAGGAAAGAATCAATGGCTCACGTCCTCAACATCGCCGACCGCAATATCCTCGAGAAGGCCGCCGAGCGCGCCCGCGAACGCAACATCATCCTGCCCACGCTGGCCGAGATGAAGGATCCGTCACGAGTGCCGGACAAGATCACCAGCCGGCTGCCGGACGTGGGGCTCTGGGACATCGACCCGCTCAACCTCTTTCGCATCACCTGGAAGAACGACCCCGAAAGCGGGCTCTACAACGAGGGCAACTGGGTGGAGCTCCCGCCCGAGCTCACCGGCGTATCGGCGCGGATCATCGGCCTGGTCGGCAAGTACTTCCCCACCGGCGCCCACAAGGTCGGCGCGGCCTACGGCTGCCTTGTCCCGCGCCTGGTGACCGGCGCCTTCGATCCCACGGCCCACAAGGCTGTCTGGCCCAGCACGGGCAACTACTGCCGCGGCGGCGCCTTCGACTCGAAGCTGCTGGCCTGCGATTCGGTGGCCATCCTGCCCGAGGAAATGAGCCAGGAGCGTTTTGATTGGCTGCAGGACGTGGCGACCGAAGTCATCGCCACGCCCGGTTGCGAATCGAACGTGAAGGAGATCTACGACAAATGCTGGGAGATCAAGCGCACCCGTCCCGAGTGCGTGATCTTCAACCAGTTCGAGGAGTGGGGCAACGCCCAGTGGCACTATCATCTGACCGGCGCCGTTGTTGACGAGATCTACGAGCGCATCGCCCGTCCCGGCGACCGCTTTGCCGCCTGGGTTTCGGCCACCGGTTCGGCCGGCACGCTGGCCGCCGGCGATTACCTGAAGATCCGCCACCCCGGCTCCCTGATCTCAGCCAGCGAGGCCCTGCAGTGTCCCACCCTGCTGCGTTGCGGCTTCGGCGGACACCGCATCGAGGGCATCGGCGACAAGCACGTGCCTTGGATCCACAACGTGCGCAACACGGACTTCGTGGTGGCCGTCGACGACCAGCAGTGCATGGACGTGCTACGACTGTTCAATGAGCCCGAAGGCCGCGCGACCCTCGAGGCCGAGGGCGTTCCCGCCGACTTGGTCGCCCAGCTTCACCTGCTGGGCATCTCGTCCATCAGCAACGTGGTCTCGGCCATCAAGACCGCGCAGTACTACGACATGGACGAACGCGACGTGCTCTTCACGCCGCTGACCGATTCCTCGGAGCTGTACGGCTCGCGCTTGACCGAACTGACCGCCAAGCACGGCGCCTACACACGCGAGGACGCGTTACGTCATCGTGAGCGCTGGCTGACCGGCGTCACGCCCGACTTCGTACGCGAACTGAACTACCAGGACCGCAAACAGCTGCACAATTTCAAGTACTTCACCTGGGTCGAGCAGCAGCAGCGCGACGTGGATGACCTGCGCCGCCTGTGGGACCGCGATTTCTGGCCGGAGATGTTCGCCGAGGCTGAGGCGTGGGACGAGCGGATCGTGGAGTTCAACGAGATGGTCGGGCTATAGCCAATCCCCGACGTGGAAAGAACGGCGGCCGGTCACCCGGCCGCCGTTTTCATATACCATTGATCGATCAGTAGAGCTTTTTCAGGTCCCCCCATGACATTTCCTGCGTTGGGACTGCATCGGTGCACCCCGGTTCAGGGTTAGCGCCGATGTAGCCACAAGGGCCCGTCAAGCAAGGCGAATACTCTGACAGTGCTGCAGTTTTAATATCGGCAACACACAACAGGGGATCCAGGATCTCGTTGGAATTCTCCCCCACAAGCGGATTCGGGCCCACGACAGGCGTATCATAGTCCCAGAAGACATTGCAGTATGCGATCACGCTGTTATCGTATAATACTGCGGGGCCGGACTCCGCGAAAGCAAACAGGTTTCTCTCCATATGCGTCATGCTGTAGCTGCGTGACGAGACGTCAGCCGCCTCGGTATTGCTCGAGTTGTAAAGGAACGAGTTATTGTAGAGCTCCATACTGCCACTCCAGCTCCGCACTGCCGAACCGTTGTTGGATGAGTTCCTATAGAAAACATTGCCCTCCAAATACGCATGGGAGCTATGTATCCCGACTCCGGCTGAGAGATGTTCGCTGGTGTTGTATTTAAACAGATTATCAACGATATCTGCGTTGGATCCGTCTATGACACTGATACACACAGAGTGAATGGTTGTATTGTAGTCAAAGATGTTGTCGTGGATGTTCGCGTAACAGGCATAATGTACGTGGATGCCCGCAGCCTCAAAGGTGGTGTGGTTGTCAGTGATGTGACAATACGCGATCTCAACATGGCTATTGTCGTAGAGGCGAACGCCTCCTCCGCAATAGGCTCCTCCGTTGGTCAACGTAAATCCGATAATCCGTGTGCCTACGCCACATTGTTCACAATTAATGCCTAGACCACCCCCCATATCAATGGTCGTGACTTCTGCCCCGGAAAGGCTGACCAACTCCACCCCACCCTTCATGGTTATATTTTCGTAGTACAGGCCGGGATGGACGAGAACCATATCACCCACATTCGCCATATCGACCCCATCCTGGATCGTCACGGCATCGCCACCACCAGACGGAATCACTTCGATAGTATCCGCTATACAGGGAAATGCGAGACAGAGAGCCAGGCTGACCCCCCATCCGCCTTTCATAGCTTCCTGCGCGGCAGAAGGAACGAT
>DAOVZQ010000108.1 GCA_030635025.1 bacterium | reverse complement strand
TGGAGAGGAAAACAGATGAGACCCAAGATGTCCGTTTGGTATCTGTGGCTGGCGCTTCTGTGCTTCGGCGTGACCGCACAGGCGGCCGACGAGGAAAAGATCGTCATGAGCGAAGAGGCCTTGTGGGCCGCCGCGGGGGAGACCTACGGCTCCGACGAGGACAAGAGCGTCGCTCTGCAGCAGTACCAGCTCTTCCTCAACCGTTACGACGGCACCCAGCGTGCGGCCCGGGCCCAGTTCATGATCGCCGAGTGCTATTTCGCCAACGGCGACTACGAAACCGCCATACGCGAATTCGAACAGGTGGAGAAGCGCAAGGGCAAGACGAAATACCTGAAAGCCAGCGCCTTGTTGCGCAAGGGCGAGTGTCTGTACAACCTGGAGCGTCTGCCCGAGGCCCTGGAAATCTTCACCTTCCTGGCCGACAAGTACGGCGATACCTTCCTGCACGCCGAAGCCCTCTTCGCCGCGGGTCAGGTGCAGGCCGCCATGGAAAACTGGCGCGCCGTCGCCAAGACCTACAAGAGCCTGCTCGAGAACCGGCCCGGTTACAGGGAGTTGCCCCGCGTCAAGTTCGCCCTGGGTCTCTATGCCTATGTCGATGGTAAATACGACGAAGCCGCCGAGCACTTCAAGGAGATCAAGAGCGATCTGGGACTCTACTACCTGGGACGCTGTCTCGAAGCGTCCGGCCAGTACATCCTGGCCGTGCAGCGCTATCGTCAATCCCTGCGTCTCTATCCGGACAGCCACCTGTCGGACGACGTGGCCTTCAGCATCGGCGAAGCGTTTTACAACAGCGACCAGAACAAGATCGCCCTGCGCAGTTACCGCGACTTCATGGAACAGTACCCGGACAGCCGCTTCAAGCCGCTGGCGCGCTACAAGGAAGCCTGCGTCTACTACCGTCTGGAAAATTATCAGGAGTGTATCCGCAAGCTGGAAGGGCTCTGCGGGGACATGTCGGGCGAGCCCATCTGCGCGCCGTCCCACTATCTGACCGGATCCGCCTACATGGAACTCGGCCGTAATTCGCACGCCATCTTCGCCTACACCGAAGTGGTGCGGGGCTACCCCGAATCCGAACTGGCCAGCGCGGCCATGCACAAGATCGTCTATGCCTATTCCCACGAGCTGAACCATCCCCAGGCGATTCTCATGGCCCAGGAGTTCCTGAACCTGTTCCCCGGCGACGAGCTGGCGGCCCGCGTCCAGGTGCTCAAGGGTTTCTCCCACATGGAGCTGGAGGAGTACGACCTGGCGGTGCGCGAATTCCAGAACGTCCTGGACCGGCACGTGAACACCGAAGTGGGCGAGCGCGCCCTCTTCCTGGCCACATCGACCTATTCCGAGCTGGAGCAGTTCGACCGGCTCATCACCAACTACCACTTCATCGCCAACCGGCTGCTGCCCACGCCCAGCGTGTGGCGCGGCCGGACCTACTACCAGCTAGGCGAGGCCTACTACAATCAGCAACTCTATCGTGAGGCTGCGGGTATGTATCGTCTTGTGTTGACGGGTTACCCGCGCAGCGACGTGGCCGCCGCCAGTCTGCAGGGACTGGTCGCCAGCTACAGCCAGGTGGGCGAATATGATCTGGCGCTTGAGGAACAGGAAAAATTCCTGCTTGAGCTGGTCAACGCCGACAGCGAAGAGGGCGGAAACTCCCTGGCGTTGGGCTCGCTGTATTTCAACCAGCACGACTACGAGCAGGCGCTCGAGGAATTCACCAAGTACATCGATCGTAATCCCGACAACCCGGAGACCGCCGCCGCCCTGCTCAACCAGGGCGACTGCTTCTACCGTCTGCAGTACTACGAGAACGCGGTCGAGGTCTGGGGAGAGATCGCGAGCCGCTTCCCGAAGTCGTCGGTCGTCGAAGAGGCCATGTACAAGCTGGCCGACACTCGATTCGGTCTTGGTCGCTTCGCGGAGGCGCGTACCACCTACGCCACTCTTCAGCAGCGGTATCCCGAAGGCCCCTATGCCGCCGATGCAGCCTTCGGACTCGCCAACTGCTACTACAACGAGCAGCAGGACGACCAGGCCATCGAATCGTTCCAGGTGTTCGTCCAGAACTACCCCTACGACCCCCGCATCGAGGACGCCGAGCTCGGCATCCAGTCCGCTTACTACCGCAGCGGCAGGGACATGGGGGAATACCTGGGGACCCGCCCGGACAGTCCTCTCGCCGCGGACTATTACTGGACTAAAGGTCAAAACGCTTTTGCCGAAGAGAAGTATGAGACAGCGGCCAGGTACTTCGAGCAAGTCACCCTGGACTACGCGGATAGCGAGAGCGCACCCGGCGCCCTCTTCTATCTGGCAGAGACCTATTACCGCATGGAAGAGAACCACGTGGCGCAAGCGGTCTACAGAAACTTCATCACCACGCATCCCGATCACGAGCTGATCGGGCTGTCGCGGTTCCGCCTGGGCACCGTCCTCTACAAGATGGAGGACTACGAAAAAGCCGCGGTGGAATACGAGATGCTGGCCGACCTCGAACCGGACGGACAGTACTCGCCTTTGGCGCTCTTCAACGCGGGCCTGTGTCATCAGGAACTGGAGGACTGGCCGTCCGCCATCGGTGTGCTCGTCCGTTTCCAGGCCGAGTACCCGGACCACGAGCGCGCCGAGGGTATCGCCTATCAGGTCGCCACGCTGTACCAGGACGAACTGGGTGACTTCGAGAACGCCATCGTCGCCTACCAGAAAGCGCTGGAGCGGGGCGAGGCCGCCATCGAGGAGATCGGTTACCGGCAGGGCGAATGCTACGAGAAGCTTGATCGATTCGACGAGGCCATCGTCAGTTACCAGATGTCCGCCGGCGGGGCGGACAGGACCGCGGCCCATCGCATCGCCAGTCTGGCCCAGATCGGGGAGCTGAGCGAGGAACGGGGCGATTGGAACACGGCGATCCAGGCCTACACACAAATTGTACATGCGAACGGAAAGCCTGAATGGACGGCAATGGCCCAGGGCCGCATCGCCGAGATCCAGGCTCAATCGTCCGGCAACTAGCCGGACCAACTCGAGAGGACGAGAAAACCATGCTGGGAATGTCGCTCGTAGAACTGTTTTTGGCCTCGCCGACCATGGTCGTGCTGCTGGTCTGTTCCGTGATCACCGTCGGCTTCGCCGTCGAACGCGCCTTCTACTTCATGAAGACGAGGGCCGATGCGCCGCGCTTTCTGGCGGACCTGACGAAGCGGATGAAGGGCAACGATCCCAAGTCCGTTCTGCAGTGGTGCAAGGAGCAAAAGGGAGCGGCGCCGCGCGTGGTCAGTCAGTGCCTGCCTTTCCTCCACATCAGCTCGGGTGACCTGAAGCAGCGCTTCAACACCGCCATCGAGATGGAACAGGTGGAGATGGAGCGTAACCTCAGTGTGCTCGGCACCATGAGCAACATCGCTCCCCTGCTGGGTCTGTTTGGTACGGTCATCGGCATCATCCGCGCTTTCGCCGACATCGCCCGTACGGGCGCCGGCGGCAGTGCCGTGGTGGCCATGGGCGTGTCCGAAGCCCTGCTGACGACGGCGGCCGGTATTGTAGTCGCCGTAATCGCCACGATCTGCTTCAACCTGTATGTCCGTCGTATCCGTACGCGGGTGATCGAGTTGGAGGATGTCCGCGAGGAGTTCTTCAACATCGTGCGAGTCATGGCTGCGAGCCGCTCGAAGACCGCCGCTCCCAAGACCCCCGGTCAGAGCGTCGACACCATCTACGAGGCGGCCAGCGAAGCGACGCAGGAGCCGGTCACCGCGGGCAAGTAGGAAGCGAGGGCACACATGCCAGGCGTAAAGAGAACAGGGTTCAGTGAGGAGAACACCGCCAACATCACACCGCTTGCGGATGTGACGACGACCCTGATCGTGGTTTTCCTGATCACCATGCCAGCCATTATGGGAAACGGCATCCAGGTGAATGCCACGAGAGCCGAGGCCAGCGAAACCGTGATCACCACGCGTGCGCAGAACGACGACGAGATGCTCATGGTGACCGTCGCGCCCGAGGGCATCAAGGTCAACGGCGACGAGGTTGCTCTCTCCGAACTGGAGAACACGCTGCGGGAGCGTCTCGAGACGCGCATCGACAAGACGGTCGTGATCGTACCCAGCGATTTCGTGAAATTGGGCGACGTGGTGGATGTCATGGACGCCGCCAAGGGCGGCGGGGCCCAGAGTCTGGCCTTGCTCAACAGGAAGGAGGGTGACGGAAAATGAACGTATATCGCTACCAAACCAAGGTCGATGTGGTTCCGGTCATCAACGTTTCCCTGGTCGTGGTGCTCACCCTGATGATCATCTCGCCCTTCCTGGACGAAACCGAGCTCGAGGTGGAACTGCCCGAGGCCCGGGCCAGCCAGATGGACGATACCGAGAAGACCGAGATCATCTATACGCTCGAGGGCGAAGTCTTCATTGGTGATGAGCAGGTGGCGCTGGAGGATTTGGAAGCGTTGCTCACCCCTCTCTTTGTAGACAACCCCGACGCGATCGCCGTGGTGAAGGCCGACAAGAACCTGCTCTACGGCGACGTGGAGCGCTTGCTCGCCATGGTGGAAGCAGCCAATGCGCCGCGAATCTCCATCGCTACAGGTAAGAAAGGCGAGGAGGGTGACGGCTGATGCTGATGCGTAGTGTCATGAACCGCAAGGGAGCGACAACTGGCGGCTTTTCGACCAGTGTCGCTATTCACGGCGGTCTGCTGCTGATTGCCTTCCTGTTCATGCGCGCGGGATCCGCCGGGATGAACGAGGTCATGGATGAGCTCACCGAGATCGCCTACATCGAGGCGCGTTACGGCGAAGATGTGGCCAAGCAGGTGCGCCTGAAGACCAAGCCCCAGATCATCGAGGAAAAAGCCCCGGTCGAGCAGAAGATCGAAGAGGTCGAGCCCGCCAAGATCGACGAGCCCGATATTCCGGTGCCCAAGCCCACATTGCAGAGCAAGAAGTTGCTCAAGACCATGCCCAAGCTGGACACCCGCACGGTGCTCAAGCCCAAGACGCTGACCGACATCGCAGCGCCCAAGCTCTCGGAGGCGCAGCAACGCCAGTTCGTGGATATAACCGCGCGTTCGCTCGATTCGAAGAAGTTCGCGGAGGCCGCGGTGCCGAACCTTGACACCAGCAACCTGCGCAACGCGACGTCCCTGACCGATATCGATGCGCCTAACCTGAAGTCCCGGGGCAAGCAGCAGTCCTTTCAGGGCGAAAACGTGGCCCTGGTCGGCAAGAAGAGTTCCCTGGATCTGAGCGAGGTCGACTTCGCGGTCGGAACGTCCGGGTCATCGAGCGGCGGGCGCATGGCCATGCAGTTCGCCACCGGGGGTAGCGAGGACGGCCATGCCGGGTTGGTGGGCGGCGGCCTCGAAGAGGGTCAGGTGGCCTACGAGGGATCGATCGGGGATCTGGTCCAGAGCGCCAAGGCCAACGAGCGTAGAAGGGCCATCGAGTTGGACACGCCCGTAGCGCTGAGCGAGAACAAGACCGGACGCAAGACGCTGCTGGACTACGGCGGCGGTGGCGTCTCCAACACGTCCAGCCTGTCCGGCCGTAAGCCGGCGCTGGCCGAAATGCCGAGCGCCACGGACATCGCCACGGCCGAACCGGTCGCCGAAGAGCCTGTACAGATCGCCGAAGTGGCCTCCAACGCCGCGGCCGGCAAAGGCGTGTCTATGACCGTCAGCGGCCAGATCGTCGGCCGCAAGATCACCAAGAGTTTACCGCCCGTCTACAGCGAACAGGCCCAGGTCAAGGGCTGGGAGGGTGTCGTCGCCGTTCACTTCACCGTGCTGCCCAACGGCAAGGTGAAAGACAATATGTACTTCGAACAGACGTCGGCTCATCGGGACTTGAACCGCGCGGCCATGGCGGCCATCAAGCAGTTCGTGTTCGAGCCGCTGGTTGGAAATCGCGTCGAACAATGGGGGGTGATCACGATCGTCTTCCGCCTGAGCTAGCAATGGCCCCGACGGAAATAACCCAATAGCTGGAATTACCTGAGTCACAAAGGACAAACACCATGACTCACATCGACCTCAGGGGATTCATGTTCATCACCGCTTGCGCTTGCGTACTGCTCTGCAGCGCTTCGGCCCCCGCTTGGACAGAGCAGGACGCCACCCTGGACGAAGGCCTTCCCGAGATGGTCGTGGAAGCCGAGAACAAGGTGGAGCAGGAAATCCGCAAGACCACGCACAACGTCCCGTTGAGCGCGGCCATCATCGACACGTTCTATTGTGGAACGGACGAGCTGATCCTGGCGATCAGCCCGGTCGAGGGGTTGCAGCCCTTCCTGAACAACCCGGAAGCCATGCACAGCGAACAGGTGCCCCATCCCTGGCTGCGCGATCCGGCCGTCAAACCCGTGGTCACCTTCTACCCGGAGGACCCCGAGGGTCACAAGGCCCGCAAATGGTCGCTGACCGTTACCGACTTCCGCGGTGCGACTTTCCGTCGCTACGACGACGGCAGCAAGCCGCCCAAATCTCTCGACTGTGACTGCCGCGGCGATCAGGGCGATATCCTGAAGGTCGGTTATCCGTACAGCTACATCTTCAGCGTCACGGACAAGGGCACCAACACCTACAACTATGCGGGCGTCAGCTTCCGTATCCCGGCCGTGGACTACGTGGAAGGGATCGAGCGTTGCCTGGAGTTCACCGGTGACGAGGTCTTCAAACGCGGCGGTTCACGTCTGAGCGATAGCGGGGAGGGGTGGCTGATCCGTGCCGCCGACCAGATCCGCGAGGATCATCCCCGAGCCCCGCTGAAAGTCGTTGTGCAGGCCGAGAGCAAGCGCCTGGCCGAGGACCGGGCCGAGAAGGTCGCTGAGTTCTTGTCGGAGACCATGGTCCTGGCCGAGGACTGGATCGGTGTCGAGGCTATAGCCAAACCCGATTTGCGATCGGAGATGGACGGTTCGGTCAGTATTCGAGTCACCCACGCCGACGACGGCTAATCGGAACCGCTAGGACCCCATAGGACCCAAGAAAGAAGGCGCCGCTCGTGCGGCGCCTTCTCTCGTGCGATCATCCCGATCATCCAGATCTATCGATCAACCGATCCGCTTCCAATGACCTGCGATCCACACACGCCGACAGCCGGGCTTTTTGGCGTAGTGCCCGGACAACCAGACGTACTTGCCCTGGGTCGGCTTCGCGGGTTGCACAACCACCGTGGTCTTTACGGGGGTCGTCCTGACGATGACCCTGGGCGCCACCACGACCCGCGGCTTGAGCACGCGGACCCTGACGCGAACGGTCGCATCGGCGGCGCTGGGCAGCGCCACGGACAGACCCGCGACGGCGATGGTCGCAAGGATGGCGTTTCGGATTAAGCGCTTGATGGTCTTGGTGTCGATCCGCATGGCTTGCTCCTTCTTATGATGGTCCGTTTGATTTCCCCATTTCGTATGGACCGGTTTGCAGATATGGTGCCTGATCCGGGGCGTGGGAGCACGGCGCCGTCAACACGTTGTATCCCAATGCGTTGCTGAATTGTACCCCAACCGAAACAATGGCGAGACTCCTTAGGTATGTGTACCTGAGGGTTCAGTGTTGTGTCATATGGACTCAATGCTGAGGGATAACGATGGTTGATAAGAGTCTCGTGATGTATCAGTATGACGTCACGGAACCGATTGATGCCCACAGTACCCATCTGGGACCAATGTGCACGTGCGAAATCGGAAAACGTCTGCCATGAGGGTTGGC
>DAOVZQ010000242.1 GCA_030635025.1 bacterium | reverse complement strand
GCTACGCGGAATCCCGTATACCGACCCTTGTCGGCCGGCAGACTACGCGAGGCCGAACGACAGCTGCGCGCACCGTTGCCGTATCCGCCGCCGCGCATCATATGAACGGTACCCGACGTCGGTCCGTAGGGATCGTCGATGCTGCAGCTCATCAGGATCGGTATGGGCTGGCTGCCGATCGCGGGACGGTAGACGAAGCCCAGGTTCATGGTATCGAATTCCAGAATCCGATCCCGTGAATCCTGGGCGGTCCCGTTGTCGATGATGTTCATATCGTCCATCAACAGGATCTCGCCGCCGACCTGCAACGTCTGGACATCACCCGTAAGAGTGACCACGCCGGTAACACCTTCGCCGAAAGCCGCGTCGTTGATGACCTCTTCGGTGACCGTCAAGGTCACGCCGGGGGCCACGACGGAGGGGAAGTCGGTGAAGGCGCCCTTGTAGAGAATGTCGTTGTTGACCCGCAGGTTCACTTCACCCGTAAAGTCGGCGTAATCGAAGGACACTTCGCTCGTGGCAATGTCCAGATTGGAGATGGAGAACGTGGTCCCCACATCGGTGAAGCGGATCATCAGACCGCTACCCATATCCTCAAGGAACTGGATGACCGACAGGCTGCCCCGCTCCCGGATTTCGCCGCCGACGGTTTCGAAGTTGCCCAGGATCGACGTCACGTTGTCGTAGTCACTGGACCAGTCCCAGACCCATTCCCAGACATTGCCGTGCATGTCGTAGAAGCCCCAGGGGTTGGGCGCCAGGGTCTTGGTGATATGGGGCCGGTAGGAAGCGTTGAAGCAGTACCAGCCGATGAGCGTCAGACGATCATCGAAATCGCAGCTGCTGGGCGTGTAAGTGAGGCTCCCGTTGGCCAGGTCGGACTGGGTGCCGGCGCGACAGACGTATTCCCATTCGGCCTCGGTGAGAAGTCGGTAGCCGTTGGAGTCGTCATCCCAGGTCACGGTCTCACAGACGATCGTGTAGGCGGGCGTGTACCCCTCGTTGAGGGACAGCTCGTTACAGAAGGTCACGGCGTCGAGCCAGCTCACGCTCTCCACGGGATAGGTCAATTCGCAAGTGGGACAGAGGTCCTCGTATTGGCTCGGATTAACTCCCATCAAGCTTTGATACTGGGCCCAGGTGATTTCGCTCTCGGCCACTTCGATTCTCTTGGTCAGCGAGACGGTATGCAGCGGCCATTCGTAGGGATCGACGCCGTCCTGACGTGCGCTGCCCATGTTGAAGGTTCCCGGCTCGACGCTAATCATCACCACGGCACCCGAACCCAGTTCCACATAGGTGGCCGCAAAAGTGATGCCGTCGCCTTCTTCAAGTTCGAGGGTATCGGGCAACGGCGTATTCCAACCGTCCACTTCGCCCCAATCGATCACGTACTCGCCGATCTCCATATTCTCGAAAAGCGTGTCGCTGTTGCCGGTCTCGACCAGATCGTTGGGACCGGTGAGTGTCCACGGCGCGGCGATCTCGTCCGGATCGGGATTGATCTGAACCTCTCCCGGTTCCGGCTCGGTGCTGGGCTGGCGGTATGTCCCCGTGAAGGTGGTCACGGTGCCGCTGGACAGCTGTTTCGTCATGGGGTTTCCGTCGGGCAGGAACCAGCCGCTGACGCCTTCCCAGGTCAGGACATACTGTCCGGGGACGAGATTATCAACGACCAGGTCGCCGTTGCCCGTGAGCTCGTAGCCGTCGGGTCCTTCCAGGAGCCAAGGGAACGAAACGGAGATCGGGCGGGGGTAGACACCGATCGTGCCGTTACCGGACGGCCCACTGGTCGTATCCTCGCTGCTGCAGCCCCAGAGCACGGGCAGCCCAAGTACGAGTGCGGCCAACAGTAAACGCAACAACACGGCTCTCTTCATCGAGGATCCCCCTGTGGAGACTGATTGAGGAGTATATAATCTGCCCGAACGGCTAGACACACTCGCCTGAAAATACCACATGGCACGCACCTGCGCCAGTTTCACGTGTTCTCACGCCTCAACGCTATCAACGTGCGCCGCAGACACATTTCACACAGTGGCCGACGGGTTCCAGCCCGGTATCGTCTAGGCTGTTGAAAATAAGGAATCCGCCGGGTTCGGGCAATAACACAGATCCGGTCGCGTCAATTGCGCGTAACCACTACCAGTGTAATGTCGTCGGACTGGGGCACGCCGTGCGTATGCTCGGCCACGGCCTGCAAAACCTTCTCCCGGATTTCCACCGCGCTCAGGCTGCGGCTTTCCTTGAACAATTCGATCAGTCGCTCCTCGCCGAACATGGTCTCGACCGTGTCTTCTTCGAGTGGGATCGTACCGTCAGGCAGGGGCCCGATGGCTTCGGTGATACCGTCGGTGTACATGAGCAGCTTGTCGCCGGGCTCCAGCGTGACCGTCTCCTGCTCGAAGGGAACGTCCGCCAACATTCCCAGGGGCAACCCGCCCGCCTCCAGTTGCTCGATCTCACCGTCGGATCTCAGCAGCAGCGGTGGGTTGTGACCGGCATTGGTACAGGTGAAGGTTCCCACGGATCGGTCCAGCACGCCGTAGAAGAAGGTGGCGAACATGTGCGGGTCCGTGGACTTGACCAGCAATTCGTTGACGCGCTTGACGATGCCGGACACCCGTCCCGGATGCAACACCTGGCCGTGCAGGGACGCCTGCAGATTCGCCATAAGCAGTGCCGCGGGAATACCCTTGCCCGAAATGTCGCCGATGGCCACGCCGAGCAGGCCGTCGCCCTGGTCGAGGAAATCGAAGTAGTCTCCGCCCACCTGAAGGCTCGGGATACTGGAGCCGGTGACCTCGAAGCCCGGCAGCGACGGCATCTCGTGGGGCAGCAGGCGCTCCTGGATGGCGCGAGCGGTCTCGAGTTCCTTCTCCAGACGCTCGCGGGCCACGGCCTCCTCGCGACCCTGCTTCACCGCGATGGCCATCTCGTTGAAGGAATCGGCGAGCTCGCCGAACTCGTCTTCGTTGGGTACGTCGATGCGCGCGTCCAGCTCGTCGGCGGCCAGGCGTCGGGTCCCCGCACGCAGACCGGCCACCGCCGCGGTGATACCCTTGGTAATCCGCAGCCCCAGAAAGCCGGCCGCAGCCTGAACAATCAGCATCAACGATGCGATTATACCGAGCAGCAGCAATAGCGCCTGGTTGAAGGTATTTTCCGACGCCGTAAATTCCTCCGTCAGGTCGTCGATCCTCACCTTGACGTGCATCAGGATATCGCCGAATTCGAAGTGCTCGTCGATCAGCGAGATGGTCGGCACCTGGGCCCCACCGAAGTACAAGGGCCGGCTCCAGAAAGACTTGGGCACATCGGTGCGGAAGAGTCCCTGCAGAGGCGATGAACGAATCACGGTCGTCGTGGTTTCCGGTGCGGAGTCCTCGTCCGGATCGTCGATCTCATCCTCGTCTGAATCGCTGGACAGGAAGCCCACGTCCGCACGCAGCAGCATGGACAGACGATCGAGTACGATCGAGTCGAGAGGCGAACCCCTGAGGCGCAGGTCCCCGGTATCCACACCGCGCACGTCCAGCAACCAATACGATTCATCGAGAATGAAAATGGCCGACGTGTCGATCGGCGCCCAGGCTCCCTCCCGGATGACCTGCTCTTCACCGCCAATGATCAGGCGCGAGCCTTGAGTACCGCTCAAGCTGTCCGGCGGAGGCGCGGGTCTGTTCAGGGCCAACTGGAATTCGTCGAGCCAAGCGGGCAGGTCGCCGATCACGCCGTCGGGAGTCAGGATGAAACCACCGTTCACCGGCCTGCCGTCTTCATCCTGGAAGAGCGCCGGCTGCGATGCCCAACTCTGGAGCACATCGAGCCCACGCGAAGTCGTGATGCCGCCCATGGCGCCGTAGAGCGCCACCAACCCGAAACTCATCAACAGGAACAGCGGCACCGTCGAAATCAGGAAGGTTGTTACCACCAGCTTGGGTCGCAGACGCAAAAAATGCAGACGGGCACCAAAGAGCAGATGCACAAGCGAGAAGAACCAGAAGACGCGCAACACGGTCAGACAGGTTCGTACGAAGTTGTTGACCAGACCGGGCAACCAGCCGAGCGAAGAGGAATCGATCGATCGCCAGCCCCAGGAAAGCAGAAACAGGACGACAAAGCCGGCCAGAAAACCGATCGCGCGTTGCGCCGACGTCAACAGCGTCCACGGCCTGTAGCGTCGAGCGATCAGGAAAAACACGAGGCAGGGCAAGGCGATATAACGACCGGCGGGTGAAGCTCCCGAGAGCGGGAGAGCCAGCATGGTGAGTCCGATCCAGACGATCCAGAAACGACGGAACGCCGTATCCAGCATCAGGAACCACACTGCGGCACCGGTGGCCACGCCGAGCAGCAGAGCCACCGGCCAATCGCCGAGCCAACGGGCCGGCCAGGCGATCACCGTGGCCAGAATCGTCAACAGGATCAGGCGCCAAGACGTCGTCATTTGCGCGACACCTACAGTAATACGAACAGCCGACATGCCTCCCCCTTGTCGTCATAAGCAATGGTCGATCGGACACTAGTCGTCGATCGAACCGATGACAAGCATCATCAGGGGTGGACAGGACGGCCCCGAGAGCGCAGATTTATCGATGAGTCTGAACCGGGAACCTCACGCCGACGGAGTTTGAGATGAAGACCGTGATGCGCGCATTCGTGATGACCGTCCTATTAAGTTGTCTGACCATCGCCATGAGCGGCTGTGGCGGCGGGTTCGGCGAAAAATTCTACGATTACAAGGCTCCCGAGGCGCCCGACATGGAAGTCCTCATGCTGTCCCAGTGCCTCTCCGGATCCTTCACCAGCGCGGCCCAGGCGACCACCGACCCCGATTACCACGAGGTCACGCTGGAATCCGTTCGGATCTGGCCCATGGACGGAGACGGCGTGTGGCTGTATGTCGAACAGGCCGCCGCAGCGACCAAGAACAAGCCTTACCGACAGCGCGTGTACCATCTGACACGACGCAACGAGATCATCATCGTCAACGACATCTATCAACTGCCCGATGACGAAGCCATGGCGGGCGCCTGGACCGACCCGACCCGCTTCGACGCTCTCTCCCCCGCCGACCTCACGGTCAAGGACGGCTGCGGC
>DAOVZQ010000302.1 GCA_030635025.1 bacterium | reverse complement strand
CGGACGCCGTGAGGATGGCCGTGGGGTTTCCGCGCAGCGATGTGGGATTGCTGGTGAGCACGATGGCGAACGGGGCGCCCGGCACGACTTCCAGGGTGTTGGAGATAGCCGGGGCATTGCCGTCCTCGTCGGACACGGTCAGCACGATGGGCTCGGCGAAGGTGTAGGTTTCCTGCACCGACCGTTGGCCCTGCAGCAGCTGGAACCGGGTCGTCAGGAGCTCGCCCGAGCCCGGCGCCTGCGTGGTGGCGTTGGTGATCGCAATGTTGACGAAGCTGTTGATCTCCTGGATCACGCTACCCGCGTCGTTGACCGCTCTCACGACCAGGGTGAAGGGCTCGCCGGCCTGGACCAGCTCGGGGCTTATCACGGCCTCGAGGTGGATGCCGCTGCTGATGGCTTCGACCTGGGTCACGCTCGTCGGCATGCCCGTCTGGGTCTGGTTGGTCGCCGTGAACTGCTGGTAGCCGCCGGTGGCGAGCCGGACCACGAAGGCCGCGGCGCCGTCGACCATCGTCACCGGTCCGGGCAACTGGGCGAGCGGGTCGCTGCACGTCAGATCGATCGTGTCCGTCGCGAGTCCGACCGGATTCCACCAGGTATCCGTGGCCATCACGTTCAGGGTGAAGGCGAAGCTGATCGACTGGGACGTGGCATCGCCGCTGGAACCATTCTCGGATCCGGGCGAAACCGTCTGACCGGGCGCCAGCAGCAGGATGCGGGCGTAGCCGCCGGGCAACACCGTCACTTCATCGGAAACGCCGTCGGTGATGGTCAGGGAATCCAGGTCGGAAACGGTGATCGTCTGCACGCCCCCCAGGAACAGCGTGACGGGGACCGTCGTCTCGCCGCCGGAGAGGACGATCTCAGCGGGCGTGCCGACGTTCTCATCCGTGGACTCGATGGACAGATGGTTCACGATGGCCGGCACGCGGTTGTGGTACTGGTCGACCGCGCGCAACAGGACGTTGAAGGACGAACCGGCGTTCTGGTCGTCCGGCACGCCCTCGATGCCGGCCACGGTGCCACCGCGGGGCGACTGGCCCGGCATCACGATCTGCAGGGCGACATAATCGCCCGGTAGGACCTGGAAGTTCTCGCTGGTACCCACGTGGGGCGGCGAGGAGAAATCGGAGCAGGAAAAAGACACGGCGCCGCCCGCGCCGCGGAAGATCATGTCGCCGGTCCACAGTCCGGCCGTGAAGGACACCATCTCGGGCGTGATGCTCCCGGAACCCGTATTAGCCGAGAGGACGGCATCGCCGTAGTAGTCGGGCATCGTGTTGCCCCCGGCGTCGGCGGCCCGGATGGTAACGCTCACCGTTTCCCCCGCCACGACGACCGCGGGCATCGTTTCGACGACGAAGTGGTGTACGGCGCTGGGCATGACGGAAATGAGATCGCTGGTCATGCCCTGGATCCCACCGTCGGTCATGTCCGTCACTGTGAGGGCCTGGTCGCCCACGGTGCCCAGGGACACCGTCGCCTGCGCGTAGCCCCCGACCAGTGTGGCGTCGACGGGCGTGGAGGCCGCGGGATCACTGCTGGTCAGACGCAGGGTGTGCGTGGTGGGCAGGGGGTTCCAATACGAATCGGTCGAGAACAGGTCGACTACGAAATCCTCAGCGGCGGCCTGCGTCACGGGCGATCCACTCAGGCCGGCCAGACCGCCCGGAACCGCTTCCTGGCCCGGCACCACCAGGAGAATCCGCGCCAGGGCTCCCGGGTGTACGGCGAACGGATTACTGGTGCCGTTCTTCTCCGAGTGCGACGCCAGGAAGGCGTACAAGTTGACATTGCCGCTGCTGATGTTGGTCTCGTCGGCCCGGAAGCAGGACACGTCGCCGCTCCACTGCCCGTTGACGAGCGTCACCGAGGACGGTTCGGCGCGGCCGATCCCGAAACTGGTCATTTCCTGTAGCTGCACCTCGCCTGTAAAGCCCGTAACGACGGACCCACCCGGATCGACGGCCGAGAGTGTGATGGCCAAGGGCTGGCCCGCATACTGATGCTTCTGGTTGATATCCGAGAAGGCAAAGCCGCTGAGCAGCAGGGCATCGACGAATGCGGAGGATGCCAGGGGAATGGTCGGGTCGGTGATGTCATCAGCGGAGACCGAGAAGGAACCCGCCGCATTGAAAACGATCGTAACCAACGCCTCACCGGCCGCGAGGGTAAAGTCCCCGGGCAGGGTGGCGCTGGCGTCGCTCGATTCGAGATGAACCAGGTCACTGGCGGAGGCGACGGTATTCCAGTCGTTGTCGCAGGCCCTCACAAGCACGTCGAAGGACACTCCCACGGTCTGAGCTTCGGGCGTACCAAGCTTTCCAGTCGGGGTCCCCGGCACCGGCGTCTCGCCGGGCACGATGACCTGCAGCTGCGACACGGACTGTGCCTGAGCAGCCGGCGCCATTGTGAGCGCCAGTAGCAGGCAAAGACCTGTTACGTTGCGGATGACCGTCGTTCGCACTTTCACGGTGAACCTCTCTTGATGTTTACGAAGCGCTTGTCTTTGATCCTTGGAGACCGATCCGGCGTCCCTCCAACCGACTTCCGGCCGGACCGCGCTTGTTCCCGCTCATACCAAGTTCCGTTCCCCCGCCGCATCATTCCGTAACGCGGCGCTTCGTTCCGGAAACCGGCGCGCACACAGATGACTGCGCAGGTGCGCATTGGGACACGTAGGAGGGAATCGGGATCATGGGTAGGTTTGAGGCGTGTGGAACCGAAGAGAAGCGCACACACACAGCGCACGTAGCTCTGGAGGACTGCGAGGCGTCGAGTGACGCTACGCTCGCTCCGCAGAAGTCACGACGGACTCACATCAACTCCGGGCCATAGGTCCCCGGACGCTCTGCCGTATCCGATGGTTCGTCATTGACCCTGATGAGGCGGGAACGATTCTCATCGGTCTTCATGACCGAGGATGTGGGGCAGCTTGCATTTTTCATATGAGCAAGTCATGTCGCATCAGGGACGCGAGCGGCAGAATAATCCGTATGATCCCCTCGTCGTTCCACGCTGCGTGTCAGGGTTGATTCGCATTGCGCTACATGGCGCACCATCGATATCAGAAGACCGGATACGCCACAACGGAGACCGGCTATACGCACTTCTTCGCCAGCATCTCGGCCGTACACATGGGATCCAGCAGACAGTCCTGGTGCGCCTCTGCATAGGCGTTCACGTTCCGACGCGCGATCCGCTGCACGTTGATCAGGTGTCGGGCGGAGATGTTGTCGGTGGTGATGTTCTTGCCGCCCGATCCGCATCCGAGAGTCAGCGAAGGCTGTAGCGCATTGAACGTACCGCCCAGCGCTCCCTGCGACGCGGGTGTGTTGACCAGGATACGCCCCGCGTTCATCTCCTCGGCAAAGCGTTCGATCATGGCGTCGTCGCGCGAGAAGATGCTGGCGGTGTGACCCAATCCGCCGTGGCGATTGATGCGACGGCACAGATCGATGGCATGCTCCAGATCGACGGCCGTATACGAGGCCAGGACCGGCGCGAGGATCTCATGGGACAGGGGCGAGTGCAGGCCCACGTCGTCCAGCTCGGCGATCAGAAGGGTGGTGTCGGGCGGCACGTCGATTTCGGCCATCTCGGCGATGCGCGTCGCCGGCTGCCCGATCACCTCGGTGCGCATGATGCGCTGGGTCGCATTGAAGGCGGTCTTGGCGAGTCGATCCACCTCCTCTCCCGTCACGAAGTAGGCGCCCCGTTTCGCGAACTCGGCATGGACCTGCTCGGCGTGCAGGGCCCGGATCACGACCGACTGTTCGCTGGCGCAGACGGTGCCGTTGTCGAAGGTCTTCGACTTGACGATCTGTTCCACGGCGAAAGGCACGTCGGCGGTCTTGCCGATGAAGGCGGGAACATTGCCGGGTCCAACGCCGATGGTCGGCGTACCCGAACGATGGGCGGCGCGCACCAGGTCCACCGAGCCCGTCGCGAGGATCAGGGCCGTCTTGCGGTGGGCCATCATGGCGACCGTCTCGTCCTGCGACGACCGTTTGACCCACTGGATACAATGCTCCGGCGCGCCGGCCTCGATCGCCGCCTCGTAACAGATGCGCGCGGCCTCGATCGAACATTTCTTGGCCGCGCCATGGGGTCGAATGATGATCGGATTGCGCGACTTCAGCGCGATGAGGATCTTGAAGAGCGTCGTCGACGTGGGATTGGTGATGGGTGTGACCGCAAAAATGGGGCCCATGGGCTGGGCGATTTCCACAACATCATTGTCGTGATCTTCGGTGATAACGCCGGCGGTTCT
>DAOVZQ010000487.1 GCA_030635025.1 bacterium | reverse complement strand
GTCGAGGGCAACGTGATCGTGGAACTGGATCGTCGCATCCTGGCGGCCGACATGGCGTCGGCCCGGGACAACCTGAAGCTGCAGACCCATACGGCCGCCAGCATCGCCACCCTCTTCGAAGCCGGCAAGGTCAGCGAAACCGAATTGCTCGGTGCCGAAGCCACAAAGGCGCAGGCCGAGTCCGCATATCGCGTTGCCCAGCTGCGCTACGAGCGGGCGGCCGTGAAGGCGCCCTTCGACGGCGTGTTCGTGGACCGTCAAGTGGAACTCGGGCAGCTCGTGTCTCCGGGGCAGGCCGTGGGCCGCGTGATCGATCCCTACGTCCTTAAGCTGGCCGGCACGGTGTCCGAGCGGGAAGTGGGCTGGTTGCGTATCGACGCTTCGGCCACGGTCACGCTCGAAGGTATGGGCCGGACGGTCGAGGGCAAGGTGGCCTGGATCGGCTTCGAGGCCGACCCCGTCACCGGAAAGTTCAAGGTCGAAGTCCATGTGGACAACGCCGACCTGGCGTTGCGCGCGGGTGTCGTCGCACGAGCCCGTATTCACAAGGTGACCCATGAAGACGTGCTGGTGGCCCCTCGCGACGCCGTCATGTACACCGTCTATGGTTACGTCGTCTATGTGGTGGAGGGGGATCGCGCCCTTCGACGTGAGGTCGAGACCGGTCCGGACCAGGGCCTGATGATCGTGATCGAGCAGGGACTCGCGAGCGGTGACCGGTTGGTCGTGCGGGGACAGCGTGACCTGATCGACGGCGCCCTGGTGGACGTTACCGAGCAGGCCGACGCCCGCGACGGCAGCTCCGACGGCGATCCCTCCGAAGTGGTCGAGGCCGCCTCGACCGGTGGCGGGGAGGGGGCCGGCCGATGAAGATCACCAACGAAGCGATACGCAAGTACCCGATGGTCTTCGCCTTCATGGTGATCATCATCATCGTGGGGATGGATTCGTATCTCGGACTGCCCCGCGAATCGAGTCCCGACGTAAAGATCCCCTTCGTGATGGTCATGACGCCGTACACCGGCGCCAGCCCCGAAGACGTGGAGCATCTCGTCACGCGCAAGCTCGAACGCGAGTTGAAGGGCCTGTCCGACCTCGAGGAGATGACCAGCACTTCGGTCGACGGCATGTCCAACATCTTTTTGGAGTTTTCGACCGACGTGGAAATGAGCGACGCCCTGCAGAAGGTGCGTGACCGCGTCGATCTCGCCAAACCGGAGCTGCCCGAGGATCCACGCGAGGATCTGCTGATCATGGAGCTCAGTTCGAGTGACTGGCCCATCATGCAGATCAATCTGGCGGCCGACTACGACCCGTCCCTGCTCAAGGATGTGGGAGAGGATCTCCAGGACGAGATCGAGAAGATTCCGGGCGTATTGGAAGTTGATCTGACCGGCGGGGTGGAGCACGAGGTTCTCGTAAACGTGGATCCCGAACGGTTGCGTTTCTACAACCTGAGCCTGATCGACGTCCAGGACGCGATCTTCCTGCAGAACACGACGATCCCCGGCGGCAAGATGTCCCTGGGCATGTACGACTACCAGGTCAGCGTGCCGGGCGAAGTGGAAAACGCCGAGGATATCCTCGATTTCGTAATCAACCTCGCTGCACCCACGCCGGTTTACATCCGCGACGTGGCCGAAGTCAGTTTCGGCATCATGGACCGCGAGTCGATCTCGCGCGTGAATGGCAAGGACGCCGTCATCCTGTCGGTGAAGAAGCGCAGCGGCGAGAACATCATCCACATCGCGGACGATATCCGCGCCATACTCGCGGAACAGGAACCCTTTCTGCCCGACGGCACCGAAGTGACCATCGTCGGCGACCAGTCCAAGGACATCCGGCACATGGTCACCGAGCTGGAGAACAACATCATCAGCGGCCTGATCCTCGTGGTCGCCGTGCTGTTGCTGTTCCTGGGCTTCACCAACGCCCTGTTCGTGGGCGTGGCCATTCCCTTCTCCATGCTGATCACCTTCATCGTGCTGCGGATTCTCGGCATCACCCTGAACATGGTGGTGCTCTTCTCGCTGATCCTGGCGTTGGGCATGCTCGTCGACAACGCCATCGTGATCGTGGAAAACATCTTCCGTCAACGCGGACGCGGCAAGGACGGCGACGAGGCGGCGCGCTACGGAGCCGCGCAGGTTTCCAACGCCGTCGTGGCCTCCACCCTGACGACCGTCTGTGCCTTCGGGCCGATGATCATGTGGCCGGGCATCATGGGCGAGTTCATGAAGTACCTGCCGATCACGGTGATCATCACGCTGCTGGCCTCGCTGCTCGTCGCCCTGGTCTTCAATCCGGTGCTCTGCGCGCAATTCATGCGTCAACCGCGGCCGAGTGAGGGCAAGGGTCGCATCGGCGACCGCATCATGGCGCGGGGGCTGGCTTTCTACCGGCCGTTGCTCGAATGGGCGTTGCGGCACCGGGTGCAGACGCTGGTCGGCAGCATTCTCTTGATGGCGGCCATCGTCGGCCTGTACGGCGTCTTCGGCGCCGGCCAGGAACTCTTCCCCGACACGGAGCCCACAGTCGCCTACGTCAAGATCGACGCGCCGAGCGGGACGCGTCTCGAGGTGAGTGAGGGCTTCGCGCGGCTGGCCGAGGCCG
>DAOVZQ010000180.1 GCA_030635025.1 bacterium | reverse complement strand
GAGACCGCCCGAGAAGGACGTCAGGTCTCCCATACCAATCTCGCCGTTGATCTTCAGACCGATATTCAAGGTGGCGCCGATGGTCATGCGGTTCTCCTGAACGCCGTCGCTGGAGAAGGTGACCTCATCGCCCGTGTCGCTATACGTGTAGGAGACATCCATGCTGGACGACTCCTTGGCCAGGCCGCCGTATACCGTCAGCACGGAGAAATCCTTGCTGGCCGCTATGTACAGACTGGTGGCCGACGTTTCCACGTAGTCGCCCACGTCCAGGCTCTGGTTGAAGAAACCGACCTTCACGTCAACGGGCAGCGTAGGCAGCCAGTAGTTGGCGGTGGCCGCGAGACCGAAGCCCCACAACTTCACCTTGATGCCGTCCTGCACCTCGATGTCGGGCAGCCAGCGCAAGGTGGCTTCGGCGCCCATGAAGCCGCCGATCGACGCCTGGGGCATGGCCAGGGGCACGAACTCCGATTCGACCAGGCCGCTCAGCTCGGGCATGAGTTCCGTATAGACGGGAAGGCCGTGGTAGAAGATGTCGATCCTGCCGCCATCATCCTCGCTGCCGAAGACGGTGGGACCGGACATGACGGCCTGAGCCGTCTCGTTGTACCCGACATCGCCGGGATAGAAACCATAACTCTCGTTCAGGGTCACTTGGCTGACTTTGCTGAAAGTCTGGTCGTCATCGCCGAGCTTGGCGCCCATGACCTTCAGACCCACCGAGACGGTCAAGGAGGTCCCGGGAATATGGGCCGTATGATAGAGTGCGCTGTTCTGGTTGATTCCGAATCCCGTGACCAGCGGCGCCAGGTATCCCTCGGCGTAGGCCCCGCTCATGTCTTCAAGCAATTCCTCGAGGTCGCTCTCGGCCAGGGCCGTCCCCGTCCAGCACATCGCCGTCACGGCCAACAGCGACAAGACGATTCCCCTTTTCCCCCATACATTCATCGCAAGCATGCGTATCCTCCCAGGCAGGTGGTTGACAAACTCGTGCGAACCGTACCACAAGAGTCCCGTCGTGAACAACTGATTAGCGTAAAGGCGCGCTCGCAGGCGGGATGGTAGACATCAAGATAGAATTGGCCGGACTATCCGGACCGGTGCGGACGTGAAGGATAGGAACTAGGCGCCGGCTTTGGCTTCGCCGAGAGCCTCGCGCAGAAAGTCGCCCCACTGCCGCAAGGCGAGGTCGGAAACCAGCCAGGGTTCAGTGGAATCATCAAGCGCCCTCACGACACTGTTCGGCTCCGAGAAGCCTTCACGCTCCCGCCGATGACGCGACACGCCGGGCATCAGGGCGCTGACCGTGAAGAAGAGGCGCAACGCCTCGGGCGTCCAGGTGATCCGGGTCTCCTGGGAATTCGCATCGACATGAGCGCCGTAACGCAACAGGTCCGCCACAAGGGACGACTTAAGGGCTCCGGTCCGCCAAGTCGCCTTCGGCACCGCATGCAGCCGGATAAATCCCTGCTTGCGATAGGACACCAGAATCGGGTAGCCGTTCGAGGTCGTAAGACTTCCCAACAGACTCACCGACCGGAGATTCTCCGTGGACTCCGACGGCAGTACGGACAACACACGCTGAACATCACGCTTGGTTAATGGATGGCATAAGTGCGACTCCACAGGTGTCACGATCACGCGCGCCGGACGCGACATCATCTTGTAGTGATCGTGTCGATTCTCCCCGACCCCATCCGGAGTTCGAACTGTCTTTCCGGAGGATGAGTGTGTGCTCATCGCCTTATCCTTCCCCCTGGCCGCGACTTCATGTGGGTCACGACCGTTTCCACCGCCACATTCGTCGATACGACGAGTGCGCGCACCGGAGAATCCGGCGCGATGCAGGTCCCGAAAAATGGCAGGGCGATCCAGTCAACTTCGGTTCGAGAGCAACCCCTTACTCTCGTCCGGTCATGTAATCCGCTAAGCCACGAACCGTCGGTTCATCTGTGGCGCGGACCTGGTAGCGGCGGTGATCTCATACGGCGTCGGCACTCAGGTGGTAACCGCTGACAGTGTTCCCATTATACCCACAACCCAAACCCACAGCAAATCCGGTGGGTTGGGCTCCCATTTCGAAACTGCAGGTAATGGCGTCGCGGACCAGTCGGGGATGACTCAGCAGCGTGAGTTGATCAGCGACGCTCTTGATGATTTCAGGATATCACAATCAGCCGGCAATGAAAAGGGACTCTTTGCAGTCATCAAAAGTGTAAATCGGAGGACAGGGGCTCGAGAGGGCTCAAATCAGGGCTTATCGACATCGGGCAGGTCATGGTCCGAGCAGGCTTCACATGCGTTCTCGCTCGGATTATGACAGAAAAAACCGAATCCCTCCACCCAGTCGGCGCTGCCACCGGGACACCGATCGGTATACTCGATGAATTTCACCAGTCGATCGACGATGGTCCGCGGCATGGCGTGCTCCATGCGACAGGCTGCGGTTTCGGCCGTATCGGCGTCAACCAGCAGGATGCGGACGAAGAAATCCCGCAAGGCCTCGTGTCGACGAATCACGTCCCGGGCCTGCTCTTCTCCCGTATCGGTCAGCGTGACCACGCCGTATCGCTCATAATTGATGAGGCCCAGCTGGGACAGGGTGCGCAGGGCCTGCGTCACGGATGAGCTGTTGACGCCGAGCCGGGCCACCAGATCCTTTGAACGAGCGACGCGATTATCCTCAATCACATGATGAATGGCTTCGAGATAGTCTTCCTGGCTTGCTGTAAGAGATCTATCCGTCATCAGTTACACCCGTCATCCGCAGTAGACAAGAAAAGTTAGGCTACGCACAAGATAGCGCGCCCAGCGGACCTGTCAACGAAGGGTGTTTTCCTAGTCGGTAAACTCCACGGAGCGGAAGAAACGCTGGATCTCCGGATCCTCGAACATGAAGTCGCCCGTGTCCCAGGCCGAGATCATCAAGGTGCGTCCCTTGCTGAGATAGGTCTCGGTCCAGTAGAGCATGTCGGTCGTCTCGTGTTTGCAGTAGACGGCCACGCCTTCCATGCCGAGTCGCATGATGGGTTTCTGGTGGGTGATGACGAGGTTGCGCTCATTGATGAGACTGGCGATGTGGAGAGTGATTTTCTCCGGAGTTGAGGCGCTCCCGTCGGATTCCCTGAACCATACGGACACGGAGATGCCGCTGTCCGGGGCGCCCTTCATGGGAGCGAAAGACGTGACCATCTCCAGGCCTTCCTCCGATTTGGCGTCACCGAGCATGCGCGTCCGGAACTGGCCGCAATTCGCCGGCCAACGAACACGGAAATGACCGTCCGGGTGGGTATACGCGTCGGGATCGGCATACTCGGCCACGGGAGTACCGGCGGATTCCGAAACGGGCGCCCAGTCGTCGGCGGCTCCGTCCTCGTTCGCAACGGCAACCGGCTCGCCGTCGGCGGCCGTATCGTCATCCCCATTGCCGCCGCAACCGGCGATCAGGAACGCGGCGATCAGGATGAACATCAGCTTCGTAATCTTACCGTCGGGCATGGGATCACTCCTCGGCCAACAAGACTTCCACTTCGTCGAGCAGTTCGTCGAACAGATCGAACACGGCGGATACGGGCTCCGGCGTGGTCATGTCCACTCCGGCGCGTTGCAGGGTCTCCACGGGATAGCGGCTGCTGCCGGAACGCTGGAAACCGAGATAATCATCGCGCTCGGCCTCCCCGCCCGCAAGCACACGTCTCGACAGGGCCACCGAAGCGGCGAACGCGGTCGCGTACTGGTAGACGTAGTAATTGTAGTAGAAGTGGGGTATGCGACACCAGGTCCGGGCACTGAATATGTCATGCAGCTTCACGTCCGGCCCCCAGTAGCGCTGCAGACTCTCCAGGAACATTTCGTCCAGCTTGTCTGCGGTCAGCGAGCCGCCGTCCTCCACCATGCGGTGCGCGGCGTGCTCGAACTCAGCGAACATGGTCTGGCGAAAAACGGTGCCGTTGATCTGGTCCAGGTAGACGTCGAGCAGGAACAGGCGCCGGGCGCGGTCGTCGGTCACCTTCAGCAGATGATCAGTCAGCAGCAGTTCGTTGAAGGTGGACGCCACCTCGGCGGTGAAGATGGGATAGTCGCCATAGACGTAGGGCTGATTCCGCGTGGCATGCCAGGAATGCAGGGAGTGACCCATCTCGTGGGCCAGGGTGAACGTGTCCCGCAGCTGGCCGCTCCAATTGAGCAGGATGTACGGCGGCGTGTCGTAGACGCCGCTCGAGTAGGCGCCGCTGCGCTTGCCGGCGTTCTCCTGCACGTCGATCCAGCGGTCGGCGATACCCGTGCGCGCCGTTTCGACATAGTCGTCGCCCAGGGGAACCAGGGCCTTCAGCAGAAGGTCGCACGAGTCCTCGTACGAAAAACTGAACTCGCCTTCGGGAAAAAGCGGCGCATTGAGGTCGTATTCGCGCAGGGTCTTCACATCGAGCACGCGCCGTTTGAGCGCGGTGTATCGGTGCAGACGCGGCAGGTTGGCGTTGACCGTGGACACCAGGCTGTGGAAGACGTCCACCGGCACCGCATTGTTGTGCAGGGCGGCCTCCAGGGCTCCGTCGTGGTTCCGGGCCCGGGCGTAGAACGCATGGTTGCTGACATTGGCGTCGAGGTTGGCGGCCATGGTGTTTCTGACGCGGCCATAAGTCTCACCGAGGGCAGTGTAGGCGTCCTTGCGCACCCGGCGGTCGGATGAACGCACGAACTTATTGTAGCGGGCCTTGGTCAACTCCACTTCGCGGCCCGACTCGTCGCGGATCGTTGGAAAAACGAGATCGGCGTTATCCAGGGCGTTGAAGACGCTCGCCGCGCCGCGCGCCATGGCGCCGGCCGCCGCCAACAGCTCCTCGCGCGCCTCGTCCAGGGTGTGGGGACGGCTGCGCCGGACGTCGTCCAGGAAGTGTTCGTACAGCCTCAGCCCCTCATCTTCGGCCACGAAGCGGGACAGGTCCTCGTCGCCCACGGCCAGCAGTTCGGGCTCAAACCAACTCATGGCTTCGTTGACCTTGACCCCCAGGGCGCTCGCGCGTCCCCGGCGCTCTGCGTTCGCGCCGACCCGCGTGTCCTCGTCACTGCGCATGGCGGCGTAGACACGAACGACCTCCAGGCGCCGGCGCACATCGAGCAGGGTCTCGATGACTCGCAACATGTCGGTCCCGGACTTGCCCATCACGCCTCGCTGGGCCGCCAATCCGTCGAGTGAAATTTCCAGGGTGGAAAAAGCCGTTTCCCAGGCATCCCAATCAGCAAAGATCCGGGAGAGATCCCATTTGAAGTGGTCGGGGACATCGCTGCGCTCACGGGGGGCGGTCGTTTCCCTGGTCTCGGTCATAGACTCATCCTTGGCGTACGGAGGGACGGTGTTTCGGTCTGGATGCCAGAATATATGGAAGCGGCCCGCCCTGCCAGCGGCAAGACGGGCCGTCGGAGACATCGTTGGGATCAACCGATGGTCTGGGGCTCATGGATGATGACGCGGTTGCGACCACTATTCTTGGCCTCGTACAGGGCCTGATCGGCCAGTTCGAGCAACTCCATGGCGCCGAGTCCATCGGCATAAGTGGAGATGCCGATACTGATCGTACGTGACTCGCGGCCCTCTTCGTTCCCGCTGTGGGACGGCACGTTGAAGACGAGCGTGGCGAAACGCTTGCGGATACGCTCGGCGACCATGGACGCCTCGTCGACATCGGTGTCGGGCAGCAGGACCACGAACTCCTCGCCGCCGTAACGGAAGGCCTGGTCGTAATCACGGACTGACGCCCGCAGGAGCTTGCCGATCCTCGCCAGCATCTTGTCGCCCTCCAGGTGCCCGTAGAGATCGTTGTAACTCTTGAAGTAATCGATATCGAGCATCAGCACCGACAGCGTATGCCGACGATTCTGGCATCGCTCGACCTCACGAATCAGACAATCGTCCATGTAACGCCGGTTGTGCAGACCCGTGAGCGTGTCGGTATGCATCTTTTCGCGGATGAGATGGTTCTCGAGAT
>DAOVZQ010000216.1 GCA_030635025.1 bacterium | reverse complement strand
TTATGGGCGATGCGGTAGAGATCTTCGGCCGCGCTGAAATCGATATCGTCGGGCGTTTCGGGATCGACGGCCTCGGGCTCGAGGTACTCGTAGAGGGCGTCTTCGAGAGCGATTTTGGCCGCCGTCAACTCCTCAGAAATCGGATCGGGGTCAGGATCGGGATCGACCGGATCGTCGGAACAAGACGAAAGGAACAGCAATCCCATCGACAGCAGAATGACCAGGAACAGACGGCTCCGCAATTCAAACGACATGATTCGCCTCTCTCATTCGAGATGGATTTCCATTGATAGCTCAGGAGGGGAGTTCACGCTCCCCTCCCATCCCTGCAAACCTATTTCATCAACAACATCTTCGACGTCTTGACGGCGTCGTCCGTAACCAGACGATACAGATACACGCCGCTGGAGACGCGTCGGCCCGCATCGTCGTTACCTTCCCACACTACGGCGTGGTATCCGGCCGTACGCTCTTCGTTCACGAGCATCTTGACCATGCGACCACGCACGTCGTAGACACCGAGCTTCACCTGGCCGGCCCGCGGCAGACCGTAGCGGATGGTCGTCAGCGGGTTGAACGGGTTGGGGAAGTTGGCGAAGAGGGTCACGTGACGCGGCACCGACTCGTCGGCGGGCAACGCTTCGGCGATGAAGTCCTCGTCGCCGACCACGAGTTGCATGGATCGCGGTGCGCCGCTGCTGGCGCCGACGTACGTGTAGGTTTCTGCTTCGCGCAGGTCGATGTTGATCATCAGCAACTCGTCACGCAACCAGACCTGCCGTTCGGCGGGCACGGATTCGAGACCGGTGAAGGTCAGGGTTACGCGGCCTTCGATGTTGGTGCGAACCTCCAGGTCCCAGGCGTGGCCATCGGCTTCGACTGCGGCTGGGCGGGCGTCCTTGCAATAGCTCGGGAACGGCGTTTCCCACTCGGGATGCGGGAAGCTGACGGTGACGTACTCACCGATGACCGGCGGCTCGGGACGGTCCAAACGATCCCATTCGACATCCGCCTGTTCGTAGACAGCGGCCGTGTTGTCGTTGTCGACGGCGCCGCCGATGCCGGCTTCGATGTTGATCGCCCAGATCGGCTCCAGGTCTCTCGCGGGCATGACCTTGTTGAACGCGCTGATCGGGTCGATCAACAGACGATCATCATCGCTATCAGCCGCAACCAGGTAACCGTTGAACGGCTCGAGCGAACTGGCGCCGGACAGGGCTCCCCATGAACCGACGTAGTTGCGCATGTCGACCGCACCGCCCGATTCGAGGCTCACCCCGATCATCGGCACCGTGAAGTTGTAGGGGTTACCGATGAGGTTCCAACCCTCGTGCAGGTTGATGGCGAACGGCCCTCCGGTGGGCACCGTGCCACCAGGTCCGGCATCGAGATACTTGCCGGCTTCCTTGACGATCAGGAAGTAGCCACGGCCCGGAATCACGTCGCCGCAATTGGGGAACTCGGAGTTCTCCCAGGACTGCGACTCGTTCAGGCCGAACAGACGCCACTTCGATGAATCGTAGGTACCGAAGTCGTCCTCGAAGACAGGAGCCGGACGGGAATCGTCCAACTCCAACGGCACCGACACCATGCGATAGGCGCTCGGCTCGGTTCCGCCCGGCTGGGAACTGGGATTGACCATCAAAGAAACCGTGACCGATAACGCGCCATGCAACGACGTGCCGACATTGTCGGCCATGTCGAGTGCCGTGACATAGCAGTCCACGCCGGCCGCGGTGACGGCCGCGCCCGGAATCGTCGCTGCGAAGGCATCCGGCAACGCGGTCGGGTTCATGGTCACGTCGGAATAGACGCCCGAAGCGCCCTCGCAATAATGGAGAGTCACGGTACCACCCTGGACGCCGGTGTTATCGACGGCCGACGCGGTCACCGTGATGTCCTCGCCCACGGCCGCGGCGGTGATGCCCGTGATCAGGATGGTCGGCGGCGGATCGACGGGCAGCATGTCCTCGATGGCTGTGTCGTTGTGAGGATTATCGTCGATGGCGTTCACGGCGATGATCTCGGCCTGGTTGGTGATCTCCTCCAGCGCATCGGCGGTCACGACGATACCGAGCGACGTGCTCGCCTGGGCGTCCAGAGCGTCGATCGTCCACAGTCCGGTCGCCTCGTCGTAGGCACCTGAATTGGGGGAGTCGGATACGTAGGTCACGCCAGGCGGCAACACGTCACGGATCACGATGACGGTCGCGTCTTCGGGACCGTAGTTGGTTACCGTCAACGTATACGCCACTTGCGTGTTCTGTGGCGGCGATCCGTTGCTGACGTCCTTGGTCAGGCCCAGGTCGGAAAATGTAAGGTGACCGCCAGCCGCCGAGATGTTGTTGTCTTCGCGCGGGTCAGGCAGGTTGCTGCCGGAGATCACAGCCGTGTTGGTGAACGGCTCCTCCAGCAGGACCTCGGCCTGGATGGTCAGGGTCTTGCTGTTGGCCGGGCCGACTAGCAGGGCACCCACATCCCAATCGCCCTGCACCTCGTCGTAGTCCACGCCCCCATGTGAGTAGTCATGGAGCGCCAGGACGTTCGCGGGCAGCAGATCCTGGACGTGAACACCGTCGGTCCGATGCGGACCGTTGTTCTGGATGGTCACCACAAACGTGATGATGTCGCCGGTGCTCGGGTACGAGTTGTCCAGGGTCTTGGTGATCTTCAGATCTGCGGCCTGGCCTTCGATGGACACCTCGGCGCTGTTGTTGCCCTGGGCCGGGTCGGCCTGATCCGCCGTCAGGATCGACGCCGTGTTGACTATCGTCGACGCGAGCTCGACGACGGCCATGATCGTCAGGGTGTCCCGGTCCTGGTAAGCAAGGGCGTCCAGGGTCCAGATGCCCGTGCCGGCATCGTATGCACCGTTCGATGGGGATACGTCCACGAAGGTGAGGCCTGGCGCAGCCCGGTCCAGGATCTGGATACCCGTCCCTTCATGGTCGGTGTGGTTTTCCACGATGACCTCGAAGGTCACGGTGTCTCCGAGTGCCGGTATCGCCACGTCGACACTCTTGGTCACCGACAGGTCCACCGGATCGGGTGAGACCGTCACGCAGACCTGATCGTTGTTGGGATCGGGGTCCGCCTGATCGCTCGATGCGATATAGCCACAGTTAGTGACCGCGTCCTCGGTGGCCATGGTCGCCGTCATGACCAGATCCTTCGACTGGCCGACGGTCAGTTCGGCGATGGTCCAGACGCCGTCCTCGAACGTGGTGCCGATCGGGGATACGAACTCGATCTCCGTCAGACCTTCAGGCTCGGCATCCATCACGACGACATTCTCGGCGATCGAGGGGCCGGCGTTGTGAATGGTCAGGGTAAAGGTTACCGTGCTGTCGAGCGGGGGGCTGATCGGGTTGGCTGTCTTGGTTAGGGACAGATCGGCGCTGTGGCCGGAAATGGACGTCGTGTCTATGTCATTCTCGGAATCGGTATCGGGAGGACTCTCGACTGAGGACGTAGCCGTGTTGGTAATCAGCCCGGTCTCCAGTACCGTGGCGTAGAACATGATGGAGTCGGTCTGGCCGACGGGCATGTCTCCGAGGCGCCACTCGTCGCCGATATAGGTACCGGCGCTCTTGATCACTGAGGTGTAGTACATGCCCTCAGGCAGGGGATCCGTCACCAGAACACCTTCGGCCTCATCGGGACCATTGTTGACCGCGACCACCTTCCAGACGACCTCGTCGCCCACGTTGGGATCGCTGATATCTACGGTCTTGGTGAGAGCAACGTCGCAGGCGTGGCCTACGACCCTGGCGGAGTCGGAATCATTCTCAACGATGAGATCAGAAGAACTGGTGTCAGCAACGGATGCCACGTTGAGTAGCGTGTCACTCGCCGTTTCGACAATAGCGTTGATCACTAAAGTGGCAACCGCGGCACTATCCAGCTCACCAACAGCCCATTCACCTGTCAAATCGCCATACGCTCCTTGCGACGGCACGGCGGAGACGAAGGTCAGCCCATCGGGCAAGGTGTCGATCGCCAGCGTATGCATTGCGACGTCCGGGCCGTTGTTGGTCACCTCAAGGGTGAAGGCAACAGACGCACCGACATCCACATTTTCCATGTCTACGGTCTTGACCATTGCCAGATCGGCGACGGGGCCCTCCGCCGTATCACAGACAGCCTCCGAGAGCAGACTGGCGAGACCGGCATTATCGACGGCCTGGATTCCATAGCAATACTCGACATAGTTGTCGGCTGTATGGTCTTCATAGAACATTGAGGGACCGGCAAGCGCCGAGACCGTATCGATAACTGCCGGATCTCCCTCTTCTGGCGTGCGCGTAACCCAATAGGACACCAGGTCGCATTCACTATTGTTATCCCAGGTGAGGGTTATCAGCCGATCCCCTGTCGTCGTGCCTAAGCCAACCGGCTGGGCCGGCGACTCCGTATCTCCCGGCGTGGCACACAGGGCATCCGGAAGCGCACTTTCGCGATAGCCGACGTTATACGCCGTCACGGTGTATAGGTACTGCGTACCCGAGGAGCCGGTTATATCATCGAATGTCATCGTGCCAACAGGGACGGTATCGAGAGGCGCCAGTCCTTCAACCGTTTCACCGCGATAGATCCGATACCCAAGAAGAGTCTGTTCGGACTCCATGTCCCAATTGAATGTAACAGTTTCGCCATCGACACTTGCCGTAAGATCCTTCGGCATGGGGGGAGCCGTATCGCATGCCTGATCGAACGTGCAGAACTCCCAAACCAGATCCCCACCCGGAGACATATCGCCATCTCCATCGAAAGGAAGTCCGAATTCATCCAGTACATCGTCTGTGAGGCGACAGGTGATGATTTCATCTTCGGCGAAGGGGGCGTCGGGGGTGAAGGTGAAGGCGCTGCCGTTCCACGAATAGCTGAACGAACCGCTGATCAACCCAGATAGGGATCCGGTGACCAAAAAGCTCGACGCATCGATCGTACCCACGTCAGCCGGCGCGGTGAACGTCACCTGGATATCGTCGGATTCGGTGACGTTGTAGTTGCCGTGATCCGGGGAGAGGTCTGTCGCCAACAACCCCAAACCCTCGAAATAGATGTGATCGATGCAGACACCGTCGTGCGTGTCCTCATAATTTTGTGAACTGGCAGAGTGGAATTCGAATGCCAAGCGTACAGTCGAATCAGCGCACGCCGGCATAAGTATCGATGGTCGCGACCAACCGCTTGAGTCACCATAGTATGAAGACCCTAACTGTGTCCAGTCACCGCCCTCATACTGCATCCATATTAGTAGGGCATCAGTAGAATTAAACGTGCGGAACCAGGTCTGGAACCTCAAATTGATCGGCTCGCCCGTGCCAAGCTGGGGGATTTTAAAGAAAGGAGAGTAGAGATTACTCTTTGATGTTTCCGGATAGTTGTCATAGAGAACGGTGCATGCACAATTTTCACCACGATACGCCGAACTCAGACCATGAGTGGGTTGTCCCACCTGCCAAAGGCCCTTGCTCGCCCACC
>DAOVZQ010000163.1 GCA_030635025.1 bacterium | reverse complement strand
CGAAGCCGGGGTGAAAACACCGCTGCAGGTGCGACTGGCGCGATTCGGTCGTGCGCGACGGCGTGCGAACCTACACCTCGAAAGAATACCATCGCGAGTTCGACATGAGTCTGCAGAACACATGCATGAAGTGCCACCTCGACAGGGAAACGTTCTGCAACCGATGCCACACCTACGTCGGCGTCGCTCCCAAGTGCTGGGAATGCCATGTCGAACCGGGAGGAGCCAGCCATGGACAAGACTAGGCGAAGCTTTCTCAAGCTGACGGGTACGTCCCTGCTGGGCTTCGGCCTGAGCGGAACGGCGGTCGCCAGCGGCTTGCAGAAGCCCGTCCACGACCCCGATGCGGGCCCGAGCTGGGCCATGGTCGTCGACACGCGCAAGTGCCGCAAGAAGGACGGCTGCTCCGCGTGCATCGACGCCTGCCACGAGGCCCACAACGTGCCCGACATTCCGGACGAGAACCACGCGGTCAAGTGGGTCTGGAAGGAACACTATCCCAACGCGTTCCCCAACCAGGTACACCCCTACACCGAGGACTCGGTGCTGGAGCAGTCGGTCCTGGTCATGTGCAACCACTGCGAGCGTCCGCCCTGCGTGAGGGTCTGTCCGACCCAGGCCACGTTCAAGGCCGAGGACGGAATCGTCACCATGGACATGCACCGGTGCATCGGCTGCCGCTATTGCGTCGCCGCCTGCCCCTACGGCTCCCGCAGCTTCAACTGGAAGGACCCGCGGCCCTACATCGAGACGGTCAACGAGGCCTACCCGACACGGTCCAAGGGCGTCGTCGAGAAGTGCAACTTCTGCAAGGAGCTCCTGGCGAAGGGCAAACTGCCGGCCTGCGTCGATGCCTGCGCCGCCGACGGCAACGAGGGTGTGCTGATCTTCGGGGATCTGAACGACCCCGACTCGAACGTGTCGGAGGCGTTGCGGACGGCGAACACGATCCGCCGCAAGCCGAACCTGGGCACGGCGCCCCATATCTTCTACATCGTCTAAGGAGCGTGAGGAAGCAATGCTGGAAAAAGCACTCAGCGGAGGTCGCAGATACTGGACCTGGGTCGGTTTCCTGCTCCTGGTGATCGCGGCCGGTTTCGTGGCGTATCTGCGTCAACTGAACGAAGGTCTGCAGATCACCGGCCTGAGCCGGGACGTTCCCTGGGGTCTCTACATCTCCCAGTTCACCTTTATGGTCGGCGTCGCCGCCTCGGCGGTGATGGTCGTCCTGCCTTATTACCTGCACAGCTTCAAACCGTTCGGCAAGATGGTGATCATGGGCGAGTGCCTGGCCATCTCGGCGGTGATCATGTGCATGCTGTTCATCTTCGTCGATATGGGCCAGCCGTCGCGCGTGATCAACGTGATCCGGTTCCCGTCGACCAACTCGCTGATGTTCTGGGACATGATGTCGCTTATGGGCTACCTGGGACTGAACGTGGTGATCAGCCTGGTGGTCTTCGGCGCGGAACGCAACGGCATCGCACCGCCGAAGTGGATCAAGCCCGTGATCATCCTGTCGATCCCGTGGGCGGTCAGCATTCACACGGTGACGGCGTTCCTGTACTCCGGTCTCGAGGCGCGCTCGTACTGGATGACGGCCATCCTGGTCCCCAGGTTCCTGGCCTCGGCCTTCGCGTCCGGCCCGAGCCTGCTGATCATCCTGTCGCTGCTGGTGCGCAGGTTCACGAAATTCGATCCGGGCACCGATGCGATCAAGAAGCTGTCGGTGATCGTTACCTACGCCCTGCTGGTGAACATCTTCTTCGTGGCCGTCGAGCTGTTCACGGGGATCTACAGCGACATCCCGGAGCACATGCACCACTTCCAGTACCTGTTTCTGGGGCTGGCGGGCAAGACGGCCCTGGTCCCCTGGATGTGGACCTCGTTGACGCTTTCGCTTGTGTCGGCGACACTGCTCCTGATCCCGAAGGTCCGTGGCAACCACGGCGTCCTGCCCTTCATCTGTGTGGCGGTCATCTTCGCCGTGTGGGTCGAAAAGGGCCTGGGGCTAGTGGTCGCCGGCTTCATTCCGAATCCGATGGGCACCGTGACCGAGTATTTCCCGACGATGCCGGAAGGCCTGGTCACCCTGGGCGTCTACGGTATCGGTTTCCTGATCCTGACCGGTCTGTACAAGATCATGGTCACGATCCGCGAACAGGAATAAGGTCGCACGGAGAACAACGGCGCGCAGGGAGGATCCGGGAGCGCCGGAGAATCCCTGCGCGTTTTTTTCAGAAGGAGTCGATGTGTCCGATGCACAACGAAACGTGGTCATCGTGGGCGCCTCGGCCGCCGGCCTGCGCTGCGCAAGCCGCCTGGTCCGACTGAAGCCCGACTGGACCGTTAAAATCGTCGAAGCCCGGAAAGCCTTTTCCTATGGGGCCTGCGGCATGCCCTACGTCCTTTCGGGAGACATCCCCGACCTGGAGACCCTCCACAAGACCGCGGACGGCGACGTGCGCGACGAGGCCTACTTCGCCCAGGTCAAGGGCGTGGAAGTTCTCACCGGACAGGCCGCCGTCGGAATCGACGTCGAAGAACGCTACCTGGAAGTCAACGACGCCGAAGGGAACGAGACGTCGCTGCCCTACGACGATCTGGTCCTGGCCACCGGCGCCTGGCCCAGGCACCTGCCCGGCCAACCGGACCACCCGCGCGTGGTCACCTTCCACACGCCCGCGGACGTGAAGCCCCTGCACGAGGGACTGGCGCGCGGGAAGATCGGCAAGGCCGTTATCATCGGCGCCGGTTTCCTGGGCTGCGAACTGGCCGAGGCGTTCACGGCGCTCTGGGGCGCTGAAGTCACACTGGTCGAGGCCGGCGACGCGCCCCTGCCGGGCCTGCTTGACCCGGAAATCGCGGCCCACGTGGCCCGACACTTGGCCGACAACGACGTCGAGCTGCGCTGCAACGCGCGCGTGGCGGGCATCGACGCCGACGATAAGGGCGTCACCGTCCGCATCGAAGGCGGTGAACCCGCGACCGGCGACGTGGCCGTAGTGGCCGTGGGGGTCGAACCCGCCGTCGAATTGGCCGTGGCGGCGGGTGTCGAGTTGGGTCCCACCGGCGCGGTGGCCGTCGACGACCGCCTGGCCACATCCGTACCCGGTATCTGGGCGGTGGGCGACGTAGCGGAAACCCGCCATGTGGTGACCGGCGATCCCGTACACATCCCCCTCGGCTCATTGGCCAACCGCATGGGCCGCACCCTGGCCAACGTCCTGGCCGGCGGCGCGGATCGCTTTCCGCCGGTGGCGGGCGCTTCGGCTCTCAAGGTCTTCGACCTGAACGTGGCGGCGACGGGCCTGACCCGACGCGCCGCCGCAGCCCGCGGAGACGCGCCGCGATCGGTCTGGATCTCGGCCCACGACACGGCCGACTACTGGCCCGAGTCGAAGGAGATCTTCCTGCAGCTCACCTACCTCCCCGACACGGGCCGCGTTATCGGCGTGCAGGCGGTGGGCGAAGGCGAAGTCGCCAAGCGGGCGGACGTGGCCACGCAGTTGCTTGCGCGCGGCGCAACCCTGGCCGATTTCGCGCACCTGGAGCACGCCTACTCTCCGCCCTACGCTCCGGCCCTGGAACCCCTGGCCGTAGCGGCGATGGTGGCGGAGAACCAGGAAGCGGGACTCGAAGCCCTCTCGCCGAGCGAATTGTGCGGAGGTCTCGAAATCATGGACGTTCGCCACCCGTCCGAGAGCGAGGAGCGGTCGTTCGATCTGAAGAACACCGCAGGGATTCCCCTCGACACGTTGCGCGACCGGATCGACGACGTAGATTTGCGTCCTTGGGTAGTCGTTTGCGAACGCGGTCCCCGTTCCGCCGAAGCCGTCCGACTGCTCCAGACGCGCGAAGTCACCGCCGTCTACCTGGGCGGCGGACTGCGCTGGCGCGAAATGGCGACCCCCGAAGCGTCCGAGTCGAAGACATAGAAAGAAAGGGTTCTCATGTACCCGGTCATGCTGGCTGTCCATAAGCAGCGCTGTCTCCTGGTCGGCGGCGGCGGCATCGCCCTGCGGAAGCTGAACGGGCTGATGGCCCACGGCGCCAAGGTCACGGTCGTGGCTCCCGAACCCATCCCCTCGATAGAGCATCTCGCCAAAGAAAACCAGATCGACCTGGTGCGGCGACCTTACACCAAGGGTGAAGCCGCCGACTACGCGCTGGTGATCGCCGCCACCGACGACCGCGACGTGAACCGACAGGTCTACGAGGATGCCGAGGGCGCCGGCGTGTGGGTCAACGTGGTCGACGATCCGCCCCTGTGCACCTTCCACCTGCCGGCGCGCGTGCAGCGCGGCAACCTGCAGATCGCCATCGCCTCGGAAGGTGTGGCGCCCTTCGCCGTGCGCCGTCTGCGCAAGCTCTTCGAAGTGCACTTCGGCCACGCCTGGTCCGAGTGGATGGAATCCGCGGCCCGTTTCCGACGCAAGATCCGCGGCATGAACCTGACGCGGGTCGAGGAAGAGGCCCGCTACGACGCCTTCTTCGACAACACCGTCGACGCGGTGAGCTTCAAGGCGCGGGTGCCCACCGACGAAGAGGAACAGGCCTACCTGACGACCGATGGTGCGCCCATGGAGTCTCCAAGTGAAGAAACCGCAACGGATCAGATGGACAGCCCCGAGACCGGGCTTGTGTCGCTGGTCGGCGCCGGCCCGGGCGACCCGGGCCTGCTCACCATACGCGGCCAACGACGTCTGGCGGCCGCCGATGCGGTGGTCTACGACCGGCTCGCGGCCACGTCCCTGCCCTGCGATCTGGCCGAACGGGTCGAGCTGCACTGCGTCGGCAAGCAGGCGGGCGAACATCCCGTGCCCCAGGAAAAGATCAACGACATGCTCGTGCAGCTGGCCCGCGAGGGAAAGCGCGTGGTGCGCCTGAAGGGCGGCGACCCCTACGTATTCGGCCGCGGCAGCGAGGAAGCCGAAGCCCTGAGCGCGGCCGGACTGGCCTTCGAGGTCGTACCCGGCGTGACGTCGGCCGTGGCGGTCCCCGCCTATGCCGGCATCCCCATCACGCATCGGCGCGAGGCCGTACGCGCCACCATGGTCACCGCCCACGAGGCCATCAAGTCCGACGGTCCCCAGGTCCGCTGGGATCTCATGGCGGGCGATCCCCACGCGTCGTTATGCGGCTACATGGGTGTGACATCGCTGCCCAGCGTGGTCGAAAAACTACTGAAGGGCGGACTGGATCCCGAGACTCCGGCGGCCATGATTTCTCGCGGCACAACCTCCGCCCAACACGTGGTACGCGCGAGCATCGCCGACCTGCCCCGCGCGGTGATCGACGCCGATCTGGCCCCGCCGGCCCTGTTCATCATCGGCCCCACCGTGCGCCATGCCGACCGGTTGAACTGGTTCGGCGACAGCCTGCTTCATGGACAACGGCTGGTCATGGTATCCCCCGCCGGCAGTCTGGCCGATACCCTCGAACAGAACGGTGCCGAAATCGTGGCTGTCCCCTTGCCGGTCACGCCGGCGTCGCGTGTGGTCATGGGAGCTCTGCCCCTGACGGGCTGCGTTTTCTACAACAGCGAGGAAGTGGACGCCCTGGACGAGGAGCGCGAAGGCCTCGGTTGGGACCACGACATGGTCGCCTGGTGCCTGTCGCCGGAGGCCGCAAATCGGGCGCGCTCCCTAGGGTGGCGAAACGTAACGGAACTCCTACCGTCAAACTCGGCAATTGACGTAGTGAAAACAATTTACGCAAGTTACGGCAACAGGAAATGACTTTGCAAAACGCCCTCACGGATCGCATATTAGATTGTTAGGATTTCAACATACCGTCAGCGAAGCAGAGGTGAGACCATGCAACTCGTTCCCTACATCGTCGCTTACGTGGCGGTACTCGTTTTCATGGTGGCCGTGATCGGTCGATTCGTAATGTTCGCGCGATTACCCATGCATGTCCGCTGGGAACTCTATCCTGTGGCGCACGAAGGCGGCAAGAAATCCGGATACGGCGGTTCCTATCTCGAGGAATTCGAGTGGTGGACCAAGCCCCGCGAAACCTCGCTGATCGGCGAGCTCAAGGTGATGATCGCCGAGATCCTCTTTCTCGTCGCCCTCAAGGAACACAACCGGAAGATGTGGACCTGGTCCTTCCCCTTCCACTTCGGGCTCTACCTGGTGGGTGGCGCGACCGCGCTCTTGCTCGTCGGTGG
>DAOVZQ010000482.1 GCA_030635025.1 bacterium | reverse complement strand
GCCCACGTGACGGGAGGTATAGGAGCCGCCGTCCTCGAAGGTCTTGGCGGCGGGACAGTCCTCGCATTCCTGGTGACGGCGCTTGAAGAGCTTGTAGCAGAACTCGCCGCGCGGCTCGCCGAAGGTGCGCCGGAACATCTCGTTGGCCTTGACCACGCGGCGATCGCGGTTAAGCACGGTGACGTAGCAGGGGACCTTCTCGAACAGGGTCTGGTACTCGCGCTGCAGGCGTTTCGTGGTGGTCAGGTCGGTCGTGATCGCCGCCAGATGCGTGATCTCTCCGTCCTTGTCGATCAGCGGCGTGAGCTGGGCCAGGTAGTGGACGGTCTGGCCGTGCAGGTCGAGGCCGCTTTCCTCCAGCACGCGCTGTTGCCCGTCGGCGAACGTGGTGCGGGCGATGCAGTCGGGACATTCCTCTGTGCGGTCCTTGTAGACCTCGAAGCAGTGCTTTCCCCGGCTCGGGCCGAACACGTCGCCGAAGGCGCGATTGTGCCGGATGATCTGCAGGTCGCGGTCCATGACCACAACACCGTGCGGTATTTCATCCAGCAACTTGTCGCCGTGCAGGCTGTGCCAGCTGGGGATCGTCACGGGCTCATTCCTTCCACGACCGGAGCTCCGCTGTTCAGGTCGTTTTCGGCCAGAAGCAGCGCCCGCGTGCGGGTGATCAGGTCTGTCTCGTTCTCGAATCCGCTCCGATGACACGTGGCGCATTGGCCCAGGTGAGCGTTCGCCTCCTGGGCGGCCTCCTCGATATGACAGGTCAGACAAAGCCCGTGCATGGCGTCCATGTAACCGGCGGCCACGCCGGCGCCGAGTTCCAGGGTCGCGCTCACCAGCGTCGCGTCGGCCGGCGGGGCGTGGTGGCATGCGTCGCAGGCCTTTGTGGACGGTCGGCTCTTGGCCAGATCGGGCTCGACATGGCACTGGACACAGCTTTCCCGTTCGCCGAGCGCCGCTTCATGGCCGGCATGGGAGAAGGTGTCGGTCGCTTCGAACATGTCCCGATGGCAATGGGTGCATGATGTGGCCTGGTCCAGAGGCACGTTGCGGTGGTGGCACAGCAGGCAGGAGCCTCGCTCGGCCAACCTCTCCACGTGCGCCGCATGTTCGAAGACCACGTGCCGGCCCGCGCCGCCGCTGTCGATCAGCAGGGCGGGGAGCAGGGCTTCGTTCATGCCGGTCGAGACGAAGGATGCCACTTCGAAGACGTGGCCGGGACCGTCGGTGTTGGCGAGTCGGGTCAGCTGGACGGTCTTGGGCGCGTCGACCGGTGCGGCCTGATAGCGTGACCGCGACGCGACCTGAGCTTCCACGATCATGAGGCCGATTACGGCGCCCACGATCAGCGCCAGCACGGCCCGTTGTCCGCCGCCGAACCAGGGACCGCGGATGAACTGCCGGCCTACCGGATCGAACGCCGGCGCCGCGTAGAGGTCGGGTGCCTCGGGCGGCTCCTCCCAGACCTGCAGCTTCTCGACGAAGAAGAGAAAGACGAGCGCCAGTCCGGCCACGATGCCGAGGCTCGTAGCGAGCTCGGTAAGCGCCGGCACGTAGGCCTCGCCGGTCACCGCGATGTGGGAAATGCCCCCCACGTCGGCCCGGTGCAGCACGAAGCCCGAGACGACCAGCAGGGCACCCCAGCCCACCGCCCAGTTCTGATTGCGTGTGCCGGGCAGCGTGAACAGCAGGATGGGGATCACGGCGCTCATGGCGATCTCCAGCCAGAACAGGACGGCGTACCAGGAGCCGTCGATCGTGTGGCCGAGCATTCCACGCACGCCCAGGTCGCCCAGGCGCATCAGCAGATACAGCGACAGCACGACGGCCGCCGCCCGGGTCAGGCCTCCGAAGACCGACCATTCGGCCTTGCGTCGGTACAGCCAGGACGTGATCACGCCCTCGAGGCTCACCATCGCCAGTCCCAGCGCGATCGCCGAAATCAGGAAGAGCGGCGACTGTAGCGGGCTGTACCACAGCGGATGCATGCGGCTGCCGGTCAGCAGGAACATGGTGCCGATGGACGACTGGTGCAGGCACGACAGACAGATGCCGAGGATCACCAGCGGCAGGACGAGTTTGCGGAGCAGACGCACGATCGGCTGCGCCCACTTGAAACGCTCCAGCCCCACGGGCGCGAACTCGAGAGCCAGCACCGTCGTGTAGAGCATGACGCACATGGCCACCTCGAAGAGCGGCGAGTGCAGGTTCTGGTGGAAGAGCGGGCGCCAGATATTCCAGGGGCGGCCCAGGTCGACCAGCAGGCCGATGATCACGCCCAGATAACCCAGGAACGCCGTCAGCACGGCCGGACGAACCACGCCGTGGTACTTGTCCCGTCCGAATATGTAAACCGTCGCCGCGAGGACGAACCCGCCGGCGGCCAGGCCTACGCCCGACAGCACGTCGAAGCCGATCCACATGCCCCAGGGCGTCGTGTCGGTCAGGGCCGTGGTCAGTCCGAGCCCGCGGACGTAGCGCACGGCGACGACCACCGCGGCGGCGCCCAGCAGGAACCACAGCACGGCCTTGGTGGCGATCAGTCGGTTGTTGGTGCCGGTGTTCACGCTCACGACTGCACCTCGTCCGTTGTATTGTCAGGGTCTTCATCCGCCGGCGTTTCGACGTCCGCATGGACGACGGCTTCGGCGGCCAGTTTCTGGCGACGCTTGATGACCCAATGGATGCCGG
>DAOVZQ010000452.1 GCA_030635025.1 bacterium | reverse complement strand
CGGGTCCCAGGTATCCGTAGTCGATGAAGGTACCCTCGAAATCGCCGTGGACGGGCGTGGACCAGGAGTAGTCCTCCTCCAGGATGTCCGCCTCTTGAACCTGCAGATAGTAGTGGTCCGTCTCGAATTCGACATAGATGTCCGGGCGCTCGTCACACAACCAGCAGGGATCCCAGGTGAAGGACATGTCGTAGTTGCCGAACTCGTCCAGATAGGACGAGGCCAGCAGTTCGTCCCAGGAACTGTCCTGGTCGTAGACCCTGACCGTCAGATCCTTGGGCGGAATCCAGGTGCCGTCGTCGCGCCGGTAACTGAAATTGCCGACCACACGGATGGTCCGGGCCTTGTCCGGATCGCCGGTGGTTATGTCGTTCTTATCGAGCGGATCCGCCCCGATCTCCAGGTCCGACGGGGGCGTGAAGAGGGGGGCCGGAGCCTTGCCGTCCAGCCAACCGCGAGGGGGTGTGGTCTGCGAGTGGGGATGGGTGGCGCCGATCGTGGACGGGTCGCGCGTGATCGTGCCCGCGCTGCGCTCGCGAACGTCGGCGGACCAGGCGCTCAGATCCAGGGTGTTCTTCCAGACACCCCGGTCTGTTTCCACCGTGACGGTCACGAGGTCGGACAACGATGCGGGCGTGCCCCGGAATGCCAAGGTCTGTATTTCAGAGGTCCCGGTCCATTTGGCCTGGGGGGTGTCGGCCGTGAAATCGATCCAATTGGTTCCGCCAACCCTCACGGCCTCCACCGACAAGTCCGGCGTTGCTTCGATCTCGAAGGTGCCGGCGAACGGTTCGCCGGGTTGCAAGGGTCGCGGGGATTCGAGCAGACGGATCTTGACGCCCGAATTCCGGACCGTCGCCTCGGCGACGGATGCGTAGGCGACAAGGGTCAGGATCAACAGGGACAGGATGGATCTCTTCATCACTGCACCTCCTTTTCGGAGGCTGAATCGGCGATGGGAGCGCGATCGGCCATGGGATTCAGGATGGTCTCGATACAGACGGCCATGCGTTGCGCCAAGGCTTCGTCCCCGGCCATGCGCGCGTAACGCTCCTGGATACGGAGGATCTGCACTTCAGTGGTTTCCTTGACCGCGGCCATCCGGCGTTGGATATCCAGGGACTCTTGGTGGTCCCGCGTTCCGTCCAATTCGATCGCCAGGGCATCCAGCGTATGCGTTTGCTGTTGTCTCAACTCATCGATCTCGGCCCAGCGAGGATCCTGGCTGTCGGTCGAGGGGGGAGAGACGCGAAGGCGGGCCAATTCTCCCGCCAATTCTCCACGGGCGATTGCGGCCGCCTCGTCCCGGTTGACGGGCAAGACCGTTGTGCCGGCCGAATCGGATGTCTGGCCATTCACGGAGACGGCCATCATCATCAGCAAACAGAGCAGGACTGGTTTTCGCACTGAGAGCATGATTCCTCCAAAATGACCCTGTCGATGCAATGAGCCGATTCAGAAACCGGCAGGCTATCCCAACCGTCAAGATCAAGTCCTTAACTGATTGATATGCAAGTCGATGTATCGGTAACCAATTTGGTTTTTTCGACTGTGGCATTATATCATAGAAATCCCAGCGGTACCATAGGAATTCAAATCACAAACTCAGCATGTTGTTGTGTAACTGGGGGATTGGCTTCTGTAATTCTGCTTTGACCCTGAATGCCGTAACGTCTCACCCGACCGAAAAAAAGAACCCGAACCGCGTGCGGTCCGGGTTCCTCGTTGTCGATAACTAATCAGGCTCAACCCAGCGTCTGGAAAACCTTCTCGATCTTCTTCATGGCCCAGTTGACATCCTTCCGCGAGATCGTCAGCGGCGGTGCAATCCGGATCACGTTCTCGTGGGTCTCCTTGCAGAGCATGCCCTCGGCCATGAGCGCCTCGCAGTAGGGGCGGGCCGGTCGGTCCAGCACCACGCCGATCCACAGGCCCACGCCGCGCACCTTCTTGATGCTCTTGCATTTGACGCCCCTGATCTTGTCCATGAAGTACTCGCCCTGCTTGAGTGAGTTCTCCACGAGCTTTTCCTCGGTCAGGACCTTCAAGGCCTCACGCGCCACGACGCAACCCAGGGGGTTGCCGCCGAAGGTGGAGCCGTGGTCGCCGGGGTTGAAGACGCCCATGACTTCGTCGTCGGCCAGGAACGCGCTCACGGGATAGAACCCGCCGCTGAGCGCCTTGCCGATGATCACGCCGTCGGGGCGTACGCCTTCCCACTGGTGGGCGAACATCTTGCCGGTACGGCCCAGGCCGCTCTGGATCTCGTCGACGATCAGCAGAACGTTGTTCTTCTTGCAGAGCGCCGCGGCCTTCTTGAGGAAGCCCTTCGGGGGCATGATGATGCCGGCCTCGCCCTGGATGGGCTCGACCATGAAGGCGCAGGTGTTCTTGGTGATGGTCTTCTCGAGAGCCTTGGCGTCGCCGAAGGGGATCACCTTGAAGCCGGGAGTGAAGGGGCCGAAGCCATCCTTGTATTGATCCTCTGTGCTGAAGCCGACGATGGTCGTGGTGCGGCCATGGAAGTTGTCGGCGCAGACGATGATCTCGGCCTTGTCCTTCTTGATGCCCTTGACCGTGTAGCCCCACTTGCGCGCGGCCTTGATGGCGGTCTCGACGGCCTCGGCGCCCGTGTTCATGGGCAGCACGCGGCTGTAGCCCGACAGTTCGCTGAGTTCCTTGTAGAACGCGGGGAGCTGGTCGTTGCGGAAGGCCCGGCTGGTCAGGGTGCACTTGGCGGCCTGACGGCGAAACGCCTTCAGCAGACGGGGGTGGCAGTGCCCCTGATTGACGGCGCTGTAGGCGGCCAGACAATCCATGTAGCGTTTGCCTTCGACATCCTCCGCCCAGATGCCTTCGGCCTTCTTGATGACACGATCCAGGGGGTGGGAGTTGTGCGCCCCGTGCTTGTCCTCCGTCACGTGGTAGTGCCGCG
>DAOVZQ010000208.1 GCA_030635025.1 bacterium | reverse complement strand
TCGACGCGCATGAAGTTGAAGAAGGGTAAGCCGCCGACCCAGAAGTCGTTGATGTAGCAGTCGGCGAGATCTTCGCTGAAGACGAAGTCGCCCGCGACGTACCCGGTGGGGGTGCCGTAGACGGTGCCGGGGATCAGGGAATCGAAGTCGACGATGTTGGCGGACGCGGTCGCGGCCAGCAGCACCATGCTCAACGTGATGATGATGATCTTTGCGGTCTTCATGGCCCTCTTCCTCCTATGGTCAACAGGCATTCGATCGATGTCGAAATCGATGGGGCGGTTGCCCCGCATGCCGGTCCTGTTTTGGGGTAGGGGGTTGTCTTACATGGACACGGCCTAAAGACTGCGGCCTTGACGGTATGGGAGGGCTCGAAGGGAAATTCTTCAATGCGTGGATCGAAAATGATGAAGGGAACTGGTGGGCTCTTGTTGACTTGGAAAAATGTGGGTAAACGTTAAAAGTCTACACGTGTACACTTTGAATGGTGTTGTCTAAATGAATGATGCAGGATCTGGCCGTGCTTTTCGCCTCTTAGCGAGATGCGTGAGTGTCCAGCAAGCAGCCGAAAAAGTTTACACGTGTAAACTGTGAAATAGCCATCAAATTGCCATGGCAGATACGGCCCGAGCACCCTAATCAATCCGCCCCCCCAGAAAGAACAAAAGCCGACCACATGGCAGGATGAGCCATATCCAAACCACCCGAATCTCCACTCCGGATCATGGCGCGCTTGGCGCCGCTCAAGGCCGTCACCGACACCTCGTCCGCCGCCAGCCGCCCGTAATAATCAGCCATAAAATCAGCCGCGCCCCGTCCGGGAATATCCCACAGAGCCGCCACCACGCCGCGCGTCCCAGCGTACATGAAGGCGCGGGTCAGGCCGACGAGTCCCTCGCCGTCGATCTGCTCACCGAGAGCCGACGAGCACGCCGACAACGTGACCTGCTCGCAGTCCAGGTCGAGGGCGAAGATTTCCGAGACGCTGAGGAAGCCGTCGTCGCCCGCCTCCGCATCCGGCGACAGGGCCAGTCCGGAGAACGCCGGGCTCTGCTCGTTGAAGAGGCCGTGGGCGGCGAAGTGGAGATATCGGCAGCCGGCCGAGGCGGGCGAGTGGGCCAAGGCCGTCGCTGAAGCTTCTGCGCCGCGGTTCAAGACAAGGGGCGTGAACCCCAACCCAGTTAGGGCCTCGATCTCATCGTCCACGAAAGGCACCGGCCTCAGGCCATCCGCTCCGGCCACTCGCGCGAAGACGCTGGTCTCATCGGGTGCGGCCCGAACGGGATCGGCCACGATCTGCAGACCGCTTGCTGGGGCGGGAGCATGGGTGGGATCGCGCAGTCTTTGCAGGGTGCTTACCGAGGGGGCGTAGGACACGTCCTTCTCCAAGACCAGAAAAGGGAGCGTCGCATAGGTTGCGCCGCCGCTGTCGCGTATGGGTAGCGCTTCGAAGGGCAGATAGTGAAGCGCGCCGTCGGGCACTATGGTCAACCGCGTCGCGTCGGCCAGCTCATCGCCCACCGGGTCGAGCAGCAGGCGCGCCAGCTTGCGGGCAACCGGTTCGTAGTAGGCCGCCGCCGCACCGGTAACGTTGTAGTCACGCAGCATCGGAAGCAGGCTGCGTACCTGATTCTCGATCTCCGCACGGGCGGGCAGATCGATCATTCGGAAACCGTCGCGGGTCACCGCGAAGAGGTGCGATTCCTCCAGGCCGAGTTGGTACTCGAGCAGCAGCTCGCCCTCATGCAGCACTTCGCTCTGGGCCTGTTCGAGGGTGCAGGGACGGGGATAGCGCAGCTCGGCGTAGCGGGGGTCTGTCTCGCGCAATTCGGCCTCAAGCAGATCGAGATGGCTTTCCAGACTGGCGATCTCGGCTTCCATGGTGGTCGCGCTGTCGGCCGAAGCATCGGCGAGCCCTGATTGGAGCGCTGCGATTCCGTCCAGGATATCGGCTTCCCGCTGCTGGTATTCGGCGCCGGCCCGGACCCGTAGATCGACTTCCGCCTCGGCCAACAAGTCCAGCAGCGACCGGGCCTTGGCCATCTGGGCCGTGTCGTAGGCGCGGCGGTCGTGGCCCCGGCCGGGTTCGGCTGTGTGCATCTCGCCCAACACGCTCACCATCTCGTCGAAGGAGCGTCCCACCTGGCTGAAGTAGCCGCTCTGCAGACCGGCCGACCCGCCGCTGCGGCGCCGCACCGTGTTGACGATGTCCACGGCCTCTTCCAGATACGAGAGCGCCTCGTCGAGACGTTCCTGGCCACGGGCCACCTTGGCGCGGCCGAGCAGGGCGGACTCGGTGATGTCGAAGTAACCGGTGGCGGCGGCCATATCCCCGGCGGCCGTAAGAGCGGCGGCGGCCTCGTCCAGCCGGCCGAGATCCAGCAGCGCATGACCCTTGAAATGCAGGGCGTAGGCCTCGTCCAGGGGCAGCTCCCATTCGCGGGCGAAGGCGATGGCTTCGTCCAGCATGGTCAGGCCTTCGTCGTAGCGCTTGAGTTCGCAGAGGCTCTGGCCCTTCACCTGCAGGATCGTGGCCTCGCTGCGCCGGTCGCCCGCGGCGATCATGGCCTCGTGGGCGTCGGCGTAGATGGCCAACGCCTCCTCGTGACGGCCCTGGAAAGCCAGGATCGACCCCGAGTTCAGCAGGTACCAGCCGCGGCGCCGTGGATCGCCGGCCAGGCGCACGGCCTCGGCGTACCGGGCCAGGGCGTTGTCGTAGTCGCCGATCAGATAGGCGATGCCGCCCAGGTCGCCCAGGCAGCCGCTCAGCACTTCGTCGTGGCCGATCGAGCGGGCCATGGCTTCGCCCCGGTGCAACAGGGTCGACGCGTGAGTCAGGTTCCCCTTGAAGATGTGGATGGTGCCGATGTAGTGCAGGCAGCGGGCCTGTCCGGCCTGATCGCCGGCCCGAGTGTAGGCGTCCAGGGCCGATTCGCGATGATACAGCGACGTGTCGAGATCCATGCTCAAGCGGCTGATGATCGACAGCGCCAGATGAGCGTTGGCCTCCCAGGCCGGGATATCGCGATCAACCGACGTGGCCAACGCCGCGTCGAGATGTGTGGCCGCTTCGTCCACCTGACGACTGCGCACAAGAACGCGTCCCAGGTTCAGGTGGGCCTGCGCCGTGGCTAGGGGCCGGCTCAACGTCTCGGCCAACTCCAGCGCGACGGGCAGATTGTCCAGGGCCGACGGGTAGTCGCGGGTTTCGATCCATAAGGCGCAGAGGCGTTCGATGGTGACCAGGCGGCCCAGAGCGTCGTCGGCCGCAGCGTACGCGTCGCGGGCGGCGGTCAGGCGCTCGATGGCGGCCGCGGGATCGGAGTCGGCGAGGCGAGCGCCCGCGGCCAGGTCGGCGGCCGGTCCTTCGAACACGGCCGTGGAGTCGACCAGGGCGAGGACGTAGACGCCGCGGGCATCCGCGGAAGTCGCGTTTTTTGCCGCCAGCTCCATTTCGCCGCGCAGAAAGTGTCGCCAGGCCGCTTCGGACTCGGCCAGGGCGGATCCGGCGCCCAGCAGGATGATCCCGATCGCCAAGATCAATAAGACCTTGTCAAGGCGAGGTCCCAGAGGGGAGTATGATCCGGTCAATTCCCGTCGCACGGCATGTGCGCGGCGGCGGGCCGATAACAACGAACGTGTGGCGTGCATGCGGGCAACCCCTTGGCGCGAGTTCGATACGAACCGTCCATCCCGTCGCCAGTATGCACCGGATCATACGTTGCTGCAACGGACGGACGTCGGCTTTCACGGTCCGGAGACCCGCATGACCCAGGCTTCAGCGCCCATTTCCCCCCTGGACGAGCTCTGTACGCTCGCTCTCGCCGGCGACGATCGCGCCCGGTCCGAGCTCTTCGAATCCCTGCGTGTAAGGTTCCTGAAGGTCGCCAAACGAAGGGTGCACGGAGATCACCTGGAAGACGTGGTCCAGGATGCTCTCAGGATCGTACTCGACAAGTACCACGAACGGACCGGGGAAACCGGCATTCTCATTTGGAGCTTTACCGTGTTGAGGAACGTGATCGGCAACCATTACCAGTCCCGCAACCGCGACGTGTCTCGCACGACGTATGTTGAGGACTGGCAGTCTTTCAGCCCGGCGGCCGTCGTCATCGATCCCCTGCGGGATCGGGAGACGGACGAGTTCAACGGACGGCTGGAAGGCGCCATCGCGACCCTGGCCCGCAAGGCTCCCCGCTGTGGACGTCTCTTCGCCAACCTGCTGGACAGTTACCGGCACGGTGGCGGCCAGCGCGAGGTTTCGGCCCGCGCCCTGGAGATCGCCCAGCAAGAGGATCCCGACCTGTCCCGCAACACGTTCTACGTGGCGCTGCATCGTTGTCGCGCGCAATTGCGCGCCCTGCTGGATGCCGGGGAAGGGAGCCCAAGTCATGTCGCATGAAAAAGCACGCCAGGTCAGGCCCGAGGATCTGCTGGGCGCATACGAGCTGGGCTTTCTGGACGAGGCGGACTGACTGAGCTTCGGACGGGCCACCCTGGACAATCCCGATCTTCTGGATGAACTCTTTGACCACGCGTCGGCGGCCCAGGCCCTGCGCGAGGATCCCGAGCGATTCGCGACCGTGCTGCGCAACGCCCTGCGCGAGGCGGAACCCTCGACCGTCGAGCGTGTGAGCGACTGGTTCCGCTCTTTGCTGCAGCCCCGGGTGTTGGCGCCTGTTGTTGTGGTCGCAGCAGCGGTCGTGGCGTTGATGGTCCTGCCCGGCGGTGACGATCTACGCAAGATCGCCGTCCTCGATCCTGCCCCCTATGTACAGGTGGACGTGCGCGGCGCCGAGTCCGAAGCCGCGACCCTCTTCTTCGACGCCATGTTCCGATACACGGACGAACGCTACGGCCAAGCCGCCGAGCTGTTGGACCAGGCCCTGGCCGTCGGCGACGAGACCTGGCATCAGGCCACACAGGCCCGCTTCTTCTTGGGCGTCAGTCATCTGCTGGACGGGAATCCCGAAAGCGCCCTGACGTCCCTGGAGACCGCGGCCGCATCGTCCCAACTGGCCATCGCCGAGCCGGCGCGCTGGTATCAGGTCCAGGCTCATCTGTTGACCGGTAATGTGGCGGCCGCGCGGGATCTCCTGCTCCGTCTGACGGACAGTCCCGTCTTCGGGGTCAGGGCGACGGCGCAACTCGCGGCGCTCGAAGAGATCGACGATGTTTGATCCGAACCCATGAACCTGACATGAACATTGGAACGGTTTTTCCGTATACTCCTGTCATGACCCCGCGCGTCCGGACAAGGAGTTGAAATGATTCGTCGTTATGTGTCGCCCTTGATCGTTGTTTTCGCGTTTGCCGTCTGCTGCCAAGCCGCACCCTCCCTCAACGAGATCCGCACCGACCAGGTTTCCGACGACGTGGACGAGTACTTCGAACTCGTCGGCGATCCCGGCGAATCCCTGTCGGGCTACTGGTACGTGGTGATCGGTGACGGCGAGATCGCCGGCTCGGGCGTTGTGGAGATGGCGCTAGACCTGTCCGGTCTGGCCATCGGCGCGGACGGCTATTTGTCGGTGGGAGAGGACGGCTCGATCCCCTGTGGAGAGATCGACGAGGTCGTCGTCGGTTTTAATTTCGAGAACAGCGACAACGTGACCCACATGC
>DAOVZQ010000439.1 GCA_030635025.1 bacterium | reverse complement strand
CCCACGATCTCGAAGTCGAGATTGTAGGGGTTGTCGGCGAGCAAGCGTCCCCGAGACGCCAGAGCTCCTGCGCGAGGATCCGGAGCGCCGTATACGATTTGTCGGGGACGGCCCAGCATGATGGCTCCGGCGCACATGGTGCAGGGCTCGAGGGTCGAGTACAAAGTACAGTCGTCGAGCCGCCAATCCCCCAGGGTCGAGGCCGCTGCCCCCAGTGCCAGGATTTCCGCATGGGCGGTGGGGTCTTTCAGGACTTCCACCTGGTTGCGTCCCTTGCCGATGAGCACACCCTTGCGGATCACCACCGCGCCCACAGGAACGTCACCGGCCTCAGCGGCCAGTCGCGCCTCCTCGATCGCGATACGCATCCATCGCTCGTGAGTCGCGAAATGATCTTCGGCCGCATTCATGGCAATCACTTCCAGCCTGCTCGACAATGAAAAACCCGCACCAGGCGGGCCGACTCGATGGGGCTGACGGTTGAAAAGGAGACTCAACTCCATGAACCGCCTTCGGTTGCCCTGTCCAGTCGAGCTGGACTCGAGACCAGCGAAATATACCATGACCTTGCAGAGGTCGCAAGACGACCCGGCCGACACCGGCTTGACACTCCGAAGACCGGTCGGTAAAGTTGGTATTACTAAATTATAACTCGTAACACGGAGACGTCATGTCGACTCGCCATATCCCCTTGCTTCTGCTGCTCACAATGCAGCCCGCAGGTGCCGCCGCCCACGGTGTAACCCATACGGTCCAGGGTACCGAAGCCGTCATGATCACGGTTTCACACGACGACGGATCACCCCTGGTCGGTGCATTCTTCAAGGTGACTTCGCCCTCCGATGCAGAGCCCGTCCTGACCGGAACCACTGATACGGTCGGCCGCCTGACCTTTCTGCCCGATCACGATGGCGACTGGCGGGTCGAAGTATGGACGACCGACGGGCACGGATTCAAAACCACGATCCCCTGGTCCGCGGCAGCCGGTCTCGACAGCAAGCCGAGCGCTCCGGCCACCGGTTTCCGCCTTCTTGTGGGTGTGGCCGTGGCCGGCATCGCCGGATATTTCACCGGCCGGAGCAGACGTCGACCCTGACCCGTGGAGACTCCATGCATATCCCCGACGGTTTCCTCGGACCCCAGACCTGGATTCCGGCCTATGGTGCGGCCGGGGCCGGATGGGCCTGGGTCTTACGCGGACTCCGGCGCGACCTGCGCGCCGAGACGATTCCCCGGCTGGGTGTGGCCTCGGCCTGCAGCTTCGTCCTGATGCTCATCGCCATCCCCCTGCCCGGCGGGACGACCGCGCATCTGACGGGCGTGGGGATGATCGCGGTGCTGTTCGGAGTGCGCCTCGGCTATTTGGCCATTTCGGTCGTCCTGTTGATGCAGGCCCTGCTTCTGGGTGACGGGGGGATTACCGCCCTGCCGATTTCCTCACTCGCATTGGGTCTGGTGGGGACCGCGACGGCCGTAAGCGCCCGACGCGTGCTGCGCCCCCTGGGCGAAACGATCTCCCTGTTCGCCGCCGGCTGGTGCGGCGTCGTGGCCGCCGCCGTGATCACGGCTCTGGCCCTGGGCCTCCAGCCCACCCTATCGCATGATGATGTCGGAGCCCCCCTGTTCTTCCCCTTTGGCACGGCCACGACCCTGCCGGCGATCGTCGTCCCCCATTTGCTGATAGGTATTCTCGAAGGCGTCGTCACCATCATCGCCTGGCGCGGGCTCGGAAAACGAACGGGTGGAGGTGCGCCTTGATTATGATCTGGTTGATCCTCTACGCGATCACCGTGACGATCCTGTCCCTGGTCCATGACCCGCTCGTCTTCGCGGCCGTGCTGGCCGGAACTCTGCTGATCGCCGGACGGGACGCCCCCGGCCTGGCCAGACGCGCCCTCCTGGCGATGGCGCTTTTCAGCGGCGTGGTTTCGGTGGCCTATGCGGTTTCGACACTCTGGCGCGGCGACTCCCCCTGGGTCTGGCTGTTGCGTACGAATCTTCGTGTGATGGCCATGACAACCCTGACCCTGCTGATCGCGTCCCGCGTGGATCTGATCCGTGCCACGTCCCGCCTGCCCGCCCTGCAGTTTCTTGTCATCCTGACCTTGGCGCAGATCCGCTCCCTGCGATGTCTGTGGGAAGACTTCCGCCGTGCATTGCAGAGTCGCACCCTGCGTCGACCCGGTCCCGGCACGGCCCTGCACCATGGCGGCGCGGCCGGCGGCGCCCTGTTGCGTCGTGCGGAACACGATCTCGAAGCCCGTCTCCAGGCCATGGATGCAAGGGGGTTCTTCGTTGACGTTGATCGAAGTTGAACGACTGACACACATGTTCGAAGGCCGCACGGCCCTGAGCGATGTGAGCTTTGAGGCCACGGCCGGCGAACGCCTGGTCCTGCTCGGCTGCAACGGCAGCGGTAAATCCACTCTGCTCGCGTTGCTGGACGGCCTGATCGACGCCGACGCGGGTGTCGTGCGCTACGGCGGCGAGACCGTCAACCGCGCATCCTTGCGAGACGACGGATTTCGCATGCGCTTCCGGAGCGAGGTGGGCCTGCTCTTCCAAAACGCCGGCGCCATGCTCTTTCATCCCACCGTCGCCGACGAACTTGCCTTCGGGCCCCGCCAACTCGGTCTGGACGATCCCGAAGACCGCGCCCGAATCTGGGCCGAGCGCGTCGGCGTCTCCGCTTTGACAACCCTCCCGCCCTACCGTCTGAGCGAAGGCGAGCAGAAGAAGGTTGCCCTGGCCGCGGTGCTTTCGCTGGAGCCCCGGCTTCTGCTGCTGGACGAACCCACTGCAGGTCTCGACCCCCGTAGCACGGGCTGGCTCGTGGATTTCCTGGGAACCCTCGACGCCACGATCATCACTGCGACACACAATCTCTCGCTGGCGCGCGAACTGGGCGACCGCTGCCTCGTGTTGGGCGAAGACCATACGTTGCTGCACGACGGCGACCTGCCGAGTCCGGATCGTCATATGGATCTACTGCGGCAAGCCAATCTGGTCCACAGCCACCGTCATCGGCACGAGGGGCGCGAACACAGCCACGACCACGTCCACGATTGGGAATGAGATGAACGACAAGACCATCCGCT
>DAOVZQ010000401.1 GCA_030635025.1 bacterium | reverse complement strand
TACGAGTACGGAAATCTGTCCCGCCGACGAGCCTCGGATCGACGGCAGCGCGGGAGCCCCGAGTCCGCCGTAGCGCCGGACCTGCAAACCGGCCACCTGCTCGAGCAGATCGGCCAATTCAGGGACCGGACGTTCGCGATCCAATTCGACAATGGTAACGGTGGCCGAAGCCATGGGGAAGACAGGATCGGAGACAGGACTGCCGCGCACCACGAGCGTGTCGTAGACCGCGACGGCCGCAGCTTCGGTAGGCGCACCGGCCTGAACGGCGGCGGCACCAAAGCCCGCAAGCGAGCAGACGAGACAAAAAAAGACGCCCCGGGAGACCACGGGACGCTTGCGCCAAAAAGGCATGCCAGAGACTCCTCCCACGAGAGTTCGGCAGCGTGATCGGGGATCGGTCTCCTGGCTTGCGGGTCAACCTACTCCCCGTGCCTTCCCAGCTTTCGCCAGTGGCCTGATACGGGTTTCGTCGCCGCTTACAGTGGCGGGGCCGCGCCGGATTTGCACCGGCTTCCGTTTGATCGCCTGATCGATTCGAATGTGGAGGGATCTTAGGCGCCGGGATGATCCTTGTCAAGCAAACGGCGCCAGATCAGTTCATGATCCTCTTCGCGACCACTATAAAGCAGCCGATCTTCGGGATCTTCCGGTACGGCATCGTTGCGCTGCTGAATGAGGGACGTGTCGGATGCGGCCTGATCGGCATCGACATAGGGACGATAGCGATGCCAGAACCCCAGGTGCCAGAGGAAGAACCGCTCCACGCGGGGCAGCCCCTTCTCGTCGTCGCCGAAGTGTTCTGCGGCCATGTCGAAGTAGCGGCGCATCACGCCCCAGCGTTCGGCCGTCGACGGGTGCCAGACTTCGCCCGAACGAAGCTCACGGAAAATCCAGGGCTTGATCAAGGCGCCGCGGGCCACCACCACACCGCTCACCCGGGTCTCCGCCAGATGGCGTGTCCGGTCTCCAGGCAACAGGATGTCGCCGTTGCCCAGAACGGGGATGTCCACCGCGTCGGCCACTTCGGCTATGATCGACCAGTCGGCGTCGCGACGGTAGCGCTGCTCGCGGGTGCGGCCATGGATGCTAATGGAGTCGGCGCCTTCGTCCTCGGCTATGCGCGCCATTTCGACGGCGTTGACCTTCTTTTCCGACCAGCCGGCGCGGATTTTCACCAGCAGCGGCAGGTCGGTCACGGCTCGAGCGGCGGCGATCATGGCCCGCAGCCGGGCGGGGCGCTTGAGCGCCGCGGCGCCGATCCCACGGCGCACCATCACGTCGATGGGACAGCCGAAATTCAGGTCGAGGTAGTCGGGCTCGTGGGATGCGGCCACGCGAGCGCCCTCACCCATAGCGGCGGGCTTTCCGGCCGCGATCTGAATGCCGAACGGCGACTCGCCTTCGTGCCGACGCAGCAGGGGCAATTCACGTCGGCTACCCTTGGCTAGCTTGTGGGCGAGGATCATCTCGCTGCACGACATCTCGGCGCCGAACTCGCGGCACAATCGACGGTAGGGCAGGTTGCCGCCGGTGGCCATGGGCGCCAGGGCGATCACGTCGCGGAAGAGGTCGCGGGCAGTGGTGCGATCGGACATGACTACTCCGATAATCGATGGATCGTTCAACATTCGGCGCGACCCAAGTTAGCGTCACCGGTATTGAATGCCAAACACCGATTGTGCTTGCAAACAATTCATGAGCGAAGCATATTCGATACATCTGTGGCGCATACTTTCTGCTCTGTGGGCTGATCCCGCAAAGCATTGTACCACACCAGGATATTCCTGGTTTCTGGCAAGAAGGAGGCCTCCATGGCTAAACTGCAGAACAGAATGGAAGAGCTCATTCCGCGCTGGCGCAAGGACATTGGCAAGCTTGTCAAGACGCACGGCGCGAAGAAGATCAGCGACGTGTCCATCCTGCAGGCCTATGGCGGCATGCGCGGTGTCAAGAGCATGGTGTGCGACACCTCCGAAGTTCCGCCCGACAAGGGTCTGATGATCCGCGGCACGCCCATCGGCAAGCTGGCCGACAAGACGCCCGAGGACATCTTCTACCTGCTCTGCACCGGTGAGCTGCCCAACTCGCGCGACCGTCTGACGCTGCGCAAGGAGTTGGCGTCGCGCGCCAAGGTTCCTTCCTACGTGTGGAAGGTCCTCGAGGCCATGCCCAAGAACTCGCATCCCATGTGTATGCTCAACACCGCGATCCTCTGTATGGAGCGCGAATCGAAGTATCGCAAGGCCTACGACAAGGGCATGCAGAAGACGGACTACTGGAGACCCATGATGGAGGATTCGCTGGACCTGCTGGGCATGCTGCCCACGCTCGCGGCCGGCATCTACCGCATGCGCTTCAACAAGGGTCGTCGCATCGCGCCGAAGAAGGGTCTCTCCTGGGCGGGCAACTTCTCGCACATGCTCGGCATCAAGGATCCGACCGGCGAGTTCGCCGACTGCATGCGCCTGTACCTGGTGCTGCACTGCGACCACGAGGGCGGCAACGTCTCGGCCCACGCCTGTCACCTGGTCGGCTCCGCGTTGAGCGACGCCTACTACTCGGTGTCCGCGGGTCTGAACGGCCTGGCCGGTCCGCTGCACGGGCTCGCCAACCAGGAATGTCTGAACTGGATCATCCAGCTCAACAAGAAATTCCGCGGTCGGCCCACCAAGGATGACATCCGCCAGTACACATGGGACACGCTGAACAGCGGCAAGGTGATTCCCGGATACGGCCACGCGGTGCTGCGCGTCAGCGACCCGCGTTTCGTCGAGTTCCGCGCCTTCGGCATGAAGCACTTCCCCGACGATCCGATCATGAAGACGGTCAGCAACGTCTTCGAGATCGTGCCCCAGGTGCTCAAGGAGCACGGCCGGGCCAAGAACCCGTGGCCCAACGTGGACGCCGGTTCCGGAGCCCTGCTCTATCATTACGGGATGAAGGAGTTCTCGTACTACACGGTGCTCTTCTCGATTTCCCGTGCCATGGGCATGCTGTCCCAGCTGGTCGTCAACCGGGCCCTGGGCGCGCCGATCGAGCGACCCAAGTCCGTGACGACCAAGTGGCTGAAGAAGCAGGTCAAGTAGGACGGATTCATTAGGACGGTAAAGGGCCGCGTCTTAGGGCGCGGCCCTTGTCGTAATTGCATGTGCGATATCGATATCCCTACACTCACACTTGTACGGCGACGCCCGAAATATGATATTATTATAGTAAGCATCATGAGAACAAACGTCTGGAAGGACTACCGATGAGCGTCAAGCGCTTCGTATTAGTATGTGCAACACTACTCCTTGCGATGGCCGGCCCGGTTGCGGCCGACGTCGCCATCCACTGCTTGGCCGTGGGCCAGGCCGACGCCACCCTGATCGTCTCTTCGAGCGGCAAGACGTTGCT
>DAOVZQ010000384.1 GCA_030635025.1 bacterium | reverse complement strand
TGGCTTCATTGATCTCTTGGGGCGAGCGAAGGGTTTTCCAGATTCGAACCTCGTCGAGCTTGCCGGCGAAGAACTGCGACGCCGTATCGATGTCCCACTCCTGACCGATGCTGAAGCGGGCTCCGTATCCGGGGAGGGAGTTCGGCGACACGTCGAAGGTCGCCTGCTCGATGCCGTCTACGTACAGTGCGCCCGACAGAAAGCCCGACAAGGTCACCGCTACGTGATGCCACTCGCCCGCGGCGTGTTGGGCGGCGCCGGACACATGGTCGTTCGTCGCATCGTAATATCGGAATCTATGACTCGCGCCGTCGTAGGTCAGCCCAAGCAGATCACCGCCGGAGAGTGTGTTGAAAGCCAGGATGGACATCTCCTCGGCGCTTTCTTCCGGGTAGACCCAGGCCTCCAGGGTAACGGCGTTCTGACCCGGCGGGTCGGACTGCATGTCGTTGGCGGTCGTGTTGGCCGTGATGTAGTCGTGGCTGCCATCGAACACCAACGCGTTGCCGGGACCGCTCATGGGCGTGACGTAATCCACGAAGGAACGGTCGAACTGGTTCGCATTGTCCGGGTGGGGTATGAGGACGTAGTTCAACCCATCCCCATTGTCGGGTCCTATATCGAGGAAGGATGTCGTCAAGAAGGGGAACTCCACGATCTCCGCTTGATTCCTCATGACAAGATACGAATACATGACGCCGAAGTGTATGAGGTGTGCGGGGTCTGCGCCGGCGTGATCGGCCGGCTTCCAGGACAATTCCACGAAGCCGTCCCGGGCATAGGCCGTGAATTCGGAGACGTGGAATTTCCATGCCTTCAATTCACTGTCGCAGTGTGTCCGGCAGGCGCCCATCACGCGAAGCACCTCGTAATCGGATAAGGCGCCGTCCTCGGAGTCTCCATCTTCCCTGGCGATCATGAAGTGGATCATGTCCGCCATGAGCCGATTGTAGTCGCCCGTATCCCAATCTCCGTTCGCGTCGGCACAAGTACAGGGGGGAGTCGGGAGCGGGATGTCGGCATTGGTGTCCGGCTGCAGGTATCCCAGCCGCATCAGGTCGTAGATCGCGTCGTGAACCAGCGACGAACGGAAGTTCCAGTGCTCCATGTCTTCGATCGGATTGGAGGTGCCATTCCAGCGGTATCCTCGCTTGATGGTCAGGATTCCCCCGGGGGCGAGTTTGATAAAATCCCATTCGAGGGCGGGGAGCGCGGAGGCCCAGGTGTTGAGGAAAGCGACATCGTCGGGGAAGGTCGCATCATCCGGTAGCTGCTTCGTATCCAGAAAGTACTCTGTCAAGCTGACTGTGTAGTCCCTCAGAGTCTCGTATTATTTCAGGGCGTTCTCGTCGTTCCTGATCTCGCGATAGTAGAAGTCTGTCCAATCATCATAGTGCTGGGCGAGGGCGATGCCGCCGAATATTGATAGGGCCAGGATTGTAATCGTCATCACGGCTAGGTGCTTCATGTCTACCTTCCTCGGCGTGGATGATCGGGCAAACGAAAAGCCCTTTGCAATTGTTGGATTCTAGTCCTGATCCTGTTGTGGCTCAATGAGTATTGGCCGTGGCTGGTTGGGTACTATAAAAAAGCCCCCAAGGCGGGGGCTTTTCTCGATCCGTTTGAACTGGATTATCAGCGATACGATGTCTTCATGGTCCCCCAACTGGTCCTGTCCGTCGGGACTTCGTTGGGATCCCAGGTCGCCTGGAAGCAGTTGTCGGACCCGGCTGATGGACCGGTCCATTCGTTGATCCAATAGTGGTATCGACTACCTGCATGAGTGTCTTCAGGATCGTACATAATGCTTGCGAGGCGCGGCGCTTCGGTACGACAGCCGACAAGGTAGTCGCCCGGTGTAAGCGTCACGTTTTGATCCGACACATCGAAGTGGATCCACTGGGTGCCGTCGCTAAAGCCGAGAGGTATGGATGTCGTGGCCAGAACGTTGTAACTCATATCCAGGAGTTCCATGATCATGATGTCCGTTGAGAGCAGATAGGGCTGGCCACCCATGTCCCCGCCCTCGACCACGTTGAATTCGAATGATGCCGTCAGGAATCGAGCTTCGCAGTCCAGGGTAAAGCTCTGGCCGCCGCCGATCATGGTGCCGTCCCAGCGTAAGCCGAATACGGCGCTCCCGACATCATTGATGTTCTGGTCGCCTGATGAACAGGCCGCCATGGCGATCGAAGTCGTCAGAGTGAGTATCGATACGAAAAACAAGGCGGCCACTTTGGCTTTAGCCATATTCATCTCCTCAAGATTGTGGATTCCGGGAAACACGTCGATACAAGAGATATCTTATCATAATTAAAATCAATATGTTTTTCAGCAGACTTACTTGGTCTTCTGACGATCCAGAAAGCGATATAAAGTGGCGCGCCCCACGTTGAGCAGCCGGGCTGCCCGGGCTTTGTTGCCGCCGGCCTCAGCCAGCGCCCGTTCGACCGCCGCCGGCGTAAGCTTGTAGCGGTGCAGAGCGTGGTCGTGATTCGCGTAGGCAACTGATTCGGGCTGTGCGAGCTCCTGCCGAACTTCCGGCGGCAGGTGGTCCGTCCGGATCTCGTTATCCTGACATCGCAACGAGGCATACTGCATGGCGTTGATCAGCTCGCGAATATTGCCCGGCCAGGCATGGGCGGTCAGCGTGTCGAGGGTGGGGCCGCCGACTCTCAATACCGCGCTGTCGGTTTCCTTGGCGATCATCTCGAGGGCGTGTTCGATCAGCAAGGGGATGTCCTCGCGTCTTTCCCGTAACGGCGGCAGGTTCAGCGGCACCACGCAGAGCCTGTAGAACAGGTCTTCCCGGAAGCGTCCGTCCCGCACCATCTGTACGAGGTCGCGATTCGTCGCGCTGATGATGCGGATGTCGACCGTGATCTCCCGTTCGCCGCCCACACGTGTAAAACTCTTCGTCTCCAGCACGCGCAGAAGCTTGGCCTGGATCGCCTTGGGCAACTCGCCCACCTCGTCCAGGAAGAGTGTGCGGCCGTCGGCCATTTCGAAGCGTCCCTTCTTGTCGCGGATCGCGCCGGTGAACGCGCCGCGCACGTGACCGAACAGCTCGCTCTCGACGATGGTCTCGGGGATGGCCCCGCAGTTGACCGGTACGAATGCGCCGGTTCGCCGCGAGCTCTCGTTGTGGATGGCGGCGGCCACCAGTTCCTTGCCCGTGCCGCTCTCGCCGCTGATCAGCACCGGGTAGTCGGACACGCTCACCGACTCGATGGCCGCGTAGACCTCGCGCGCCGCGCGGCTCGTGCCGACCATGCCGTGGAAGCGACGCTTTTCCGACAGCGAGGCGCGCAATTCGCGCACCACGGTCTCGTCGTGCAGCACGGCCATCACGCCTTGCCGCCCCGGCTCGAGCTCCATGGGCTCGGTGGTCATGCGCAATTGTTTCTTGGTTCCGTCGGCGGTGATCAGGGGGATGCTGTAGCTTTCGCGTCCCGCGAGTTCTGGCGACGGACTACAGAACTGACAATCACCACCACATAGCCCGTGGGGCCCGAAGACCTTGTGACAATCGCGCCCGATGATTTCCTCGCGCGTGTAAC
>DAOVZQ010000193.1 GCA_030635025.1 bacterium | reverse complement strand
CGCGCCGCGCTCGTGACCGAACAGTTCAGATTCGACCAGATGGACCGGGATAGCTCCGCAGTTGACCGTCACGAAGGGACCGTCCGCACGGGGTGACATGTCGTGCACGGCCCGAGCGACCAACTCCTTGCCCACACCGCTCTCACCGGTGACCAGCGTATTCACTTCGGCCTCCGCCACCAGGGCGAGACGGTCGACCAGTTCCTCCATGGCAGCCGAGGCGTAGAGGAACGGCGGACCGTCCGGTCGCTCACGCAGGGCCCGGCGCAGACGACTGTTATCCGCTTCCAGTTCGCGGGATTTCAGGGCCCGCTCGACCGTCAACTGCAGTTCGTCCCGGTTGAAGGGCTTCAGAAGATAGGTATGGGCTCCCAGTTGCATCGCCTCGACCGCCTGCTCCACCGTACCGTAGGCCGTGAACATGATCACGGGCACGCCGGGATCCGCTTCGACGACGTGACGCAATACGGCCATGCCGTCTCGCCCCGGCATCTTGAGATCGGTCAGGACCAAGTCCGGCGGATCCGCATCGAAGGCCGCGACACCCGCGTCGCCGTCGGCGGCGGTCGCAACATCGTGCCCGGCGCCGACGAGGATGAAACTCACCACGTCGCGGAGGCTGAGATCGTCGTCGATGAGCAGAATGCGCGACATCAGGTCACACCTTTTTCGATCGGCAGATCGACCGTGACGATCGCCCCGCCTTCGGGGCCGTTGGCGGCGACAAGCGTACCGCCGTGATCTTCGGCGATGCGCAGACAGACGGCCAGGCCGAGCCCGGTCCCCCCTTCGCGCGTTGAAAAGAACGGTGTACCGAGGTTGTTCATGGCCTCGCCGGTAAAGCCGGGGCCGTCGTCGGCAACCGCAACGATCAGCCGGTCGTTGTTTTGCCGGATCGAAACGGTCACAACCCCATCGGTACCGGCGGCCTGACTCGCGTTGATCACCAGATTCAGCAGCAACTGGCGCAGTCGCTCGCGATCTCCCGAAATTACGGTCGCATCGTCGTCGCCAGCCGAGAATTCGAGCCGCGCGACGCCGGGTTCATGGCGGAACAGGTCCAGCACATGGGTGATCTCGTCCAACAGACGCACCGGCTCGTGATGACTGTCGCGCGGTCTTGCATAGTCGAGGAACCGGGTCAGGACGCCGTCGAGACGGGCCGATTCGTCCTTCAGAATTTCGAATAGGCGGGCTTTCGGCTCACCGGCCGGCACGTCGTCACCCAGAATGTCCGCCGCGCCCTTGATGGACGCCAACGGATTGCGGATCTCGTGAGCCAGGCCCGCCGATAGGCGTCCGACCGTGGCCAGACGCGCCGACCGCACCAATTCCGCTTCCATGGCGGCCTTCTCATCCAAGGCAAGACGCAGGTCGTCGGCCGCCTCGGCCTCGGCGAAAAGCGCGCGCCGGCGTTTGTCGGCAAGAAGTCCCGTAAGCAGGCCGATGGCGAGGTAGAGCAGCATCTCAAGAATCTTCTCGAGCGTCGCGGCCGGATCGAAACCGATATATCCAAAAGCATGCGGGATGTAGAAAGCGCACACCAGCAAGGCGGACCCGAGCCCTCCCCGCCAGCCCCAACGCAGAGCCGCGACGACGATGGGGAAATAATAGAGTCGCCTGTAGATGCCGTGCGCCTCGTGGATGTGCACGGCGGTGCTGTAATGCGAAAAAGTGACGACCGCGATCATGGCGCCGACGATGATCAGACCCGAAACCAGGCCGCCCTCGGTCGTCCGTATCGTGCGTCGCGACTCCATGCTCCTCGACTTCCGTTACCGGGACTCGCCCGCCATGACCAGCACCTCGATGCGACGATTGCGGGTCCGTCCGTCGGCCGTGCTGTTGGCCGCAACGGGATTATCCGGCCCGAGTCCCACGACCTCGAAGGATTCGGCGGGACGTTCGAGTTTTTCGGCCAGGATGCCGGCAACCGCACGGGCACGTGATTCACTCAGGCGGAGATTACCCGAACGCGGACCCGAGTCGTCGGTATGACCTTCGACCCTGACAGGCGCGTCGGGAAATTTCGCGATGATCTGGGTCAGTTTCACAAGCAGGGGATCGTACCGCGGATTCAGCCACGCACTGCCCGATGCGAACTTGAGCCCGTGCAGCCGGACGTGTACGTCACCATCCGGAGTCAGTGTGACGACACCCTCATCTTCGGAGAAGAGCGCGCCGAGGCTCTGAACCAGGTCTTCGCGTTCGCGCGCACGCCGGACCTGGTCCTCGGCGGCTGAACGATCGGCTTCAGCGACGCCCGCGCGCAATTCCATCTCCCACAACCGATGACGCAGATCGGTAACCTCCACGCGCAGTTGGGCGATGGTGGAATCGCTCAAGGCACGCTCAGCGTCCACCCAGCCCTGCAGGCCACGATTGACGGCCGCCAGGGAGTCGCTGTACGCACGCTTGGCCCGCAAGCGGCGATCAAGTACGTCGATCAGGACACGCCCCGCTTCGGGTCCGTTCAGAACCGGATCCATGTCCAGACCGGCGACGGTTGCGATGCTGCCGATCAGCCGATCATAAGTCTGGGCGGCCTCTTCCCAGCCATACCGTTCATCCCTCAGTTCCTGGATGAAGCGGGCGCGATACAATAGGCGTTGGGCGTGGAAGCGGGCGTCGTCCAGGGCGGCTCCGGCGCGTCCCGACCCGTCCGGGGGATCGCCCACGATCATGTTCTCGGCCGACCGGTAGGCCTCCGTCGCAGCATCGTAGAATTCCGGGCTACGCTTGTCGGCGCCCAGGTCCTTGGCCGTATCGATCGTGGCCTTGATCCCGGCCAACTGCTCAGCAGGCGTGCCGGTCGGTTGGGCGATGGCGAAAACGACACCCGTCAGCAGAACGACCAACGGGGCTAGGACCAGTAGAGGTGTCCTCATGGTTGTCTGTCCTCCGGACTTCGCGTTGCAAGCCAGATCTTTAAATGCTTGATGAACGTTGCACCTGAAATCAACAGGCAGAGTACGAACCCATGCACGCCGTCGCGCCATCCCTGTTTCAGGACGTAGTTGCGCAGGAACGCCAGGTTCCCTCGTGCGATCGCGCGAACCACCGAGCCGCTCCGCCCTTCGGCGGCGGCCTCTTCGGCGGCCAGGGTACCGTATCGGTTCTGCTTTTCCACCCATTGGTGCAGGTCTTCGTAGGCGTAGTGGAGCAGCATCCCGTCGAGACGCGCAACCGGGCCGTCCGTCACTACGCTCTCATGAACCCTGAGTTCGTTGAAACCGGCGAGCTCCCGGTCGAAAAGCCGCGTCACCCAGTCGGGATGCCAACCGCTGTGGCGAATCCAACGCCCCAAGAATCGGGGCAGCCGATTGATCGCGAAGGCGGCGGCGGGCGGAGCGTCGGGCAGCGCCATGATGGCGGCGCGCAGGTCGGGCGTGACTTCCTCGTCGGCGTCGATACTCAAGACCCAGCGGTTGCGGGCCGCAGCGGTCACGGACGACTTGGCCGCGCCGAACCCCTTGAACTCTCCGGTCAAGACCCTGGCGCCGCGTCGTGCGCAGATGTCGCGCGTCCCATCGGTGGAGCCGTGGTCGAGCACGACGATTTCGTCCACGAAGTCCAGGGACTCGAGACATCCGTCCAGGGTTCGAGCCGCATCCAGGGTGATCAGACAGGCGGATACCTTCATGTCGCCCTTTCCCCGGGTGTGAACTCGATTCGACGCATCGTCTATTGGTCCATGTCCGAGGCCCGGGCCGAGAAGATCTGCAGGTCATCGACCCAGAGATGTCCCCGTCCGCTCAGACGAACCGCGATTCTCAATTTTTCAAGTGTTTCCCCCGGCTCGAGCGGAAAGACGACTTCCACGTCCATCCAGTCCCGGGTGCGTCCGACTTTATCGCACGTCTGCAGTGTACTCCGCGGATCTCCATCCTTGGGGAACACCCACAACTCGAAGTTCGTCCAGCCGCTGAGGCTCTCGCTCCTCATGGTGCAACGAGCGATCACCGTATCACCCTTGAAGGATTCGAGCGGTATCTCGAAGAGGTTGATCAGCATCTTGCCTTCGGAGTAGATATGCAGGGATCCTCCGCCATCGGTACTGAGCTCGTTGTCGATATCGGCAATGTCCTCACCGGCGATGAGCCCATCCCTGTTATCCAGGGAATATGAGCCTATCAGGACGGGACCCGAAGGGCTGCCGCAACCGGCGCCGAAAACAAACAGGAAAAGCGCGATGGCGAGAAATACTTGGCGAACAAACACATGTCGAGCCATGAAATAACCTCCTGTAGACTCGATCCACGGCTCGGCACAGATCCATGGCTGCGCCGTACGGTTTCGAAACGTTAACACATGCCCCGGCCTCTGACCATGTCCCGTCCGGTGCGAATGGCGCGTGCAATGCGCCGGGCCATGACATAGCATACCGGGCAACCATTCAATCGGGAGTTGTGAATGTCGACATCGTCCATGGAGACGCGCTTTGCCCACGGGTCAAGGCGCCTGCTCGGCACCTTTACAGAGGTCAAACGAGGCGAGTCCGGTACAGCATTGTTGCTCATGCTCAATCTGTTCCTGCTGCTGTCGGCCTACTACATGCTCAAGACCGTGCGCGAACCGTTGATCCTGATGGGCGGCGGCGCCGAGGTGAAGAGCTACACCGCCGCAGCCCAGGCCTTGTTGCTGCTCGGCGTGGTCCCCCTGTACAGCGTGCTGGTGCAGAGAATGGACCGGGTGCGGTTGATCAATCGCGTCACCGTCTTCTTCATGTCGAACCTGGCGCTCTTCTACGTCCTTGCCCGGCTGAAAGTGCCGTATCTGGGCGTAGCATTTTTCATATGGGTGGGGATCTTCAGCCTGATGACCATCGCCCAGGCCTGGTCCTTCGCCAACGACATCTACGACAGCGCACAAGGCAGGCGGCTCTTTCCGCTGGTGGCGGTCGGCAGCACGAGCGGGGCTGTAATCGGCTCGTGGACGGCCGGACGGTTATACGCCCTCGGAATCGGATCCTTCGAGATCATGCTCGTTTCAGCGACGATTCTGGGTGGTTGCCTTCTGATCACGAACCTCGTGAGCCGGCGGGAGCACGTGGCCCTGAAGACCGCAACGGCGTCCGAAAGCGACGAGACCGCAGACGATGGCGGCTCTTCCCGCGACGGCCTGAAGCTCGTGTTGCAGAACCGCTACCTCCTGCTGATCGGTCTGATGCTGCTGGTGGCCAACCTGGTCAACACCAACGGCGAATTTATCCTGGGCGCCACGGTCGAGAGCATCGCCCGCGCAGCCCACGGCGAGAGTGAGGACGCGGCCCGGATGATCGGCGGCTTCTACTCGGGCTTCTTCACCTGGGTCAACGCCCTGACCGCCCTGTTGCAGTTCTTCGTCGTCTCGCGCGTACTCAAACACGCGGGAGTAGCCAAGGCCCTGTTCGTCCTGCCGATCATCGCCCTGAGCGGATACGCTTTGATGGCGTCGACGGCCGTACTCGGCGCCATCCGTATCGCAAAAATCTTCGAAAACTCCACCGACTACTCCCTGCAGAACACCACGCGACAGGCCCTCTTCCTCCCCACCAGCCGCGACGCCAAGTATCAGGGCAAGCAGGCCATCGACACGTTCTTCGTAAGGGCGGGCGATGTGTTCTCGGCAGGTGTGGTCTTCATCGGCGGAACGCTGGGCTTCGCCACGCGTCACTTCGCGTTCACCAACATCGGCCTGATCGTCGTGTGGCTCATGGTGGCCGCGGTGATCGGGCGTCGCTACGGATCCCTGACGAAGGACGCATCATGAAGCTGGTCGGGTTCGCACTGATCGCGCTCGCCTGTCTCGCTCCAGGTG
>DAOVZQ010000369.1 GCA_030635025.1 bacterium | reverse complement strand
GCGTGGCTGCTGGGTCTGGCCGTGGCCGGTGGCGCGGTGGTGGCGTGGGAGTTGTTCAGGGACTGATTACTCGGAAAAATCGAGATCCGAAGCCGGCAGGGAGAAGCAGAAGGCAGTGCCGTTGCCTTCGTGGCTTTCGACGGTCAATTCGCCGCCGTGGCCGGTGACGATGCGGTGGGCTATGGCCAGGCCGAGTCCCGCACCCTTGGCGGTCCGGCTCTTCTCGGCCGTATAGAAGCGCTCGAAGACGTGGGGCAGATCCTCCGAGGCGATGCCGATTCCCGTGTCGCGGACTTCCAGGTCCACGCTGTCGGGACGGGCGGTCACGCATAGGTGAACCTCGCCACCCTCGCGGTTGAACTTGACCGCATTCTCCACCAGGTTCTGCAGCACCTGCCCGATGCGCAGGGGATCGGCGTCCACGAGGGGCGGATCACCTTCCACGTCACAGTGCAGGGTCACCTGCTGCTCGTCGGCACGACTCTCGCAACGGGTCAGCACTTCGTGGGACAACTCCACGATGGAGAAGGCTTCCCGCCTGTACTCTACCCGGCCGCTTTCCAGGGACGTCAACTCGAATAGACGCGCGATGAGAGCCTCGAGGTTGTCCGTGTTGGCGGCGATGGTGCGCAGGGCGCGGTCGCGGATCTCCGGCGAAAGAGTGTCGCCGTGCAGGGTCAGTGTCTCCACATGGCCGCGCAGACTGGCCATGGGGGTGCGCAGGTCGTGGGAGATGTTGGCGACGAGCTGCTTGCGGTACGCCTCCGACTGCTTCAGCCGGGCGATCACGTTGTTGAGCCGCTCGGCCATGCGGTTGAAGTCGCCGCCCAGGGTCGCGATTTCATCGCTGTCGCCTTCGCGCGCCCGGTGGGCGTAGTCGCCCTTGCGGAACGCCTCCATGTCGGCCGACAGGGCCCGGATACGCCGGCTGACCCAGGTCATGATCACCAGTCCGCTCAGGAAGGCATAGAGAAGCATGGCGCCGACGCCGCGGACCTGACGGATCTGGTCTTCCTCTTCGATGTCGTCCGTGCTGACCTGCAGGGGCTTGAAGCTCGACACCAGCCAGCCTTCGACGGCCGCGAGCGTGTCGCCGCCCGAATGGACGGGGACGACGGCCGTGATGCGGTTCACGAAGTCGTCTATGTCGTAGGGCTCAGGGTAGGAACTGTAATCCCAGGTATCGAGAGCCATGGAATCCAACAGGGCGGGATCCACGAAGCGCAGCACGTGCGAGAGGCTGTCCGGACGAGTGGAGGAAAGGACCGCGCCTCTGGGATCCACAAGGGCCAATTCGGCGTCGTAGGCGTTGATTATCTGGCCGTAGTCGGCCAGCACCGACACGTGCTCGTTGAACCCGTCACCCAGCAGCACGGCCAGGCTGTCCATCTCAGTGTCCTGTCGGTCATCGTACCATTCCTGTTCGCCGGGCGCCCAGGTTACCTCATAGATGGTTCGATTGACCCATTTGTAATATCCGACGAACAAAAGGAGCAGCAGTGCCAGGAACAGCACTGTGATCCGGAAGTGCAGGGTCTTGTGGAAGGTCCAGACCGACATGAGGTCTCCGAGACTCCTAGTAATCATCCGTGAATCTGTAACCTATGCCCCAGGCGGTCAGAATGAACCTGGGCCGGTTTGGGTTTTCCTCGATCTTGCCCCGCAGTCGGTTGACGTGCGAGTTGACCGTGTGTTCGTAGACGTCCGAGTCCTGGTCCCAAACCGCGTTGAGGAGTTGACTGCGTGAGTACGTGCGCCCCGGGTGGGACGCCAGCGTGTACAGCAGGTCGTACTCCTTCAGGGTCAGTTTCACCGTTTCGCCCTGGGCGACCACCTTGCGTTTGGTGTGATCGATTTCCAGGGAGCCGAAGTCGAGAACCTTGTCCTCGCTCGAGCCTTGGGCGATTTCGCGGGCCAGCTCCACGCGGCGCTGCAGGGCGTTCAATCGGGCCGTAAGCTCGCGCAGACTGAAGGGCTTGGTCATGTAGTCGTCACAACCCAGCTCGAGGCCGAGGACCTTGTCCGCCTCCTCGCCGCGGGCCGTGAGCATCAGCACCGGGATTTGACGGTTTTGCTCGCGAATTTCCCGTAGGACATCGAGTCCGGACAAACCGGGGAGCATCCAGTCGAGCAGGATCGCAGACCAGTTCCCCGAGGCGTAGGCGTCGAGTCCCGCGCGACCATCGTGGGTTGCGACCACTTCGTACCCTTCGCTCTGCAAATGGAGCGTCACGACCTCGGTCAGGTCGCAGTCATCCTCCACGAGCAGAACGCGTCGGTTCAGCTGACTCACCAAGAGCTCACCTCGTTCTTGTAGATAATCATTGCATATGATTATCACGATCTTATCACATATGGATGCAATTGTCCGTGTGCGACCTGGCTTGTTCCGCTAATCCCACATCATCCCGGATATATGATTTCACCGTGATAACTTCGTGATACTTCAGGGGTATCGTTACGGGTGTCGAGTTTCCTCCCGGATCGTTCGTGTACCGAATCCGGTTCGACACTGAAAGATTCAGGGAAGGTCAGCGTCGAGCGAAACCTTTCCGAAATAGCGTAGGGACCGAGTACTGAGCATTGCTCACCGCTTGGGTTCCTTGACTCGGGATTACCGGCGGGGGTCATCCCGAGTCTTCTTTTGTCCATAATTTCGTTTTTATCGATGACGACCCGGCAATCGGGGATGAATATTTATTGTTTCGTGATTCTATCGTGACACTTCCTGTCTAGTATTGATTGAGACAAAGCAGTCGGCCTGACCCGATTGAACATATCGCCCGCGGGTCTTCGCCATCGGATCTCCTGTTCGGGGCTCTTCCCGGAACGTTCATACACTTCGAGGATAGACACCTGGGGTGTTCCATGATCGAGGATCCAAAGCGGGCACATATCGGCCGGACCCCCTGAGCAATCAGGGAGACCGGTTGACGACTCGGGGCTCTCGGCGGGGGGAGCCTCGAGTTTTTTATTATCAAGACCCACTCAGTGCCGGATACAACACCGCAACATTCTCCGTCTTCTCTCGTTCTTGCGCCAGCGGGCGGGGCGCACTATGCTCTGCCCTCCTCGAATCCGGACGACAGTGAAAGGACGAGCATGGACAGCGCGCTCTCAACCGCCGCCGGCGGTACGGTTCTGAGTCTGAGGCATATCGGTAAACGCTATGGAAAAGTCGAGGCCGTTAAGGACGTGTCTCTGGATATCCCGCGTGGAGCCATCTACGGTTTTCTCGGCCCCAACGGCGCGGGCAAGACCACCACGATCCGCAGCATCATGGACATCATTCCGCCCGACGAGGGGGAGATCCTCTTTGACGGCCGGTCCTTGACCCGGGATATGCTTGATCGTATCGGATATCTGCCCGAGGAACGCGGCCTCTACCGCAAGATGAAGTGTGTGGAGCAGCTCACCTTCCTGGCCGAACTCAAATCGGTTCCCCGGCGCGAGGCGCGCCCCCTGGCCGAGGAATGGCTAGAGCGCATGGGCCTGGGCGACTGGAAGGACAAGAAAGTCGACACGCTGTCGAAAGGCATGCAGCAGAAGGTGCAGTTCGCCGCCACGTTCCTGTTCTCGCCCGACCTGGTGATCCTTGACGAACCCTTCAGCGGTCTCGATCCCCTGAACATCGAACTGTTGCGCGATACGATTCGCGAGCAAAACGCGCGGGGCTGCACAATCATTTTTTCGACCCATATGCTGGCCGAGGCCGAGCAGCTC
>DAOVZQ010000173.1 GCA_030635025.1 bacterium | reverse complement strand
GCAGACGACGACGACCGGAGTCCAGGATCCGTCGCTGCCGATTGCGGTCACCCTGTACCCGTGCTATCCGAATCCGTTCAATCCGCAGACGATGATCCGTTTCGATCTCCCGGTCGGGGGGGCGGTCGAGTTGAAGATCCACGATCTGAGCGGTCGATTGGTGCGGACCTTGGAGACGGGCGGGATTCATCCGCGCGGACGGTACGAAATCCCGTGGAACGGCCGCAACGACAATGGAGGAATCGCGGCGGCCGGTGTGTATTTTTGCCGACTGCGGGCCGGGGACAAGGTCCTGACCGGACGGATGACCTTATTGAAGTGACGGCAAGAGTGGTATCCCCCTCTTGGCCGTCGGCCCGGACGAGTTGGGCGACCGTCCGGGCTTTTTCTTTCCCGACAACGCAGCGATAGGCGTCTGGATTAGAGATCAGCAGCCGGGACGAAGACCTACCTGACAAGCGTCAGTTTGCGTGCGGCTGTCGAACCATCGGGCAGCAAGGCTCGAGCGAAATACAATCCACTCGACAGTGCGCGCCCCCGATTATCCAACCCGTCCCACATTACCTCATGTCGACCGGCCGGCAGCATCTCGGACACGAGCACCCGCACCCGCCGCCCCTGCAGATCATAAACCCCCAACTCAACCCGTCCCGTCTGCGCCAGATCAAAGCTGAGCGTCGTGCGCGGGTTGAAGGGGTTGGGGTGGTTGCTCAACCGAGCCGTCATGGGCGACGGCGTATCGCCCACACTTGTAATATCGCCGATAACCAACCGCGCCAGTACGTCGTGCGGCGAGTTCGGGTCATCCGAAGCGATCACGATATCGTCCGTATGCAGCCCCGTCGGCATTCCGGCCGGATCGAACGTGGCCCGCATCATCAGAGTCATCCCGGGATCGATTCGCCCCGAGGTCGGCGTCACATCAAGCCAGCCCGCCGCCCAGCTCACGGAAGTAATATTCAAGGGCAGCACGCCATCGTTGTGGACAGTGAACGTCTCCACACCCATGGCCGGGATCGTGTCCAGCGCCGCCGGGATGTTGAGCAGTCCCGCACCCGCGCTGTTGTCACGCCCGGGTATATCGATATCAACCGCACCGATCTCAAGGGTCTCGGCAATCAGTGCAGGCGATGCGCCGGGGGAAGCCTGCAACAAGATCGCCACCGCCCCAGCCACCAGCGGACACGACATGCTCGTCCCCGAGTAGGCCACATAACCGCTGCTCGAAAGCGTCGAAGTGATACCGTCGCCAGGCGCTGCGACATCGGGCTTCATCAGCCCTGGGGGATAGGGATAATCGTCGTAGTCGGTGCCGGCTATGTCCCAGCGTGTGGGCCCGATGCTCGAACTGGACCAGACGACGTCGGACGACGTTGTGGCGCCCACGCTGATCACGGATGAGTGGCCGCCCGCTCCATACCACGGATTCGGGCAGTCGGCGGGTGAGCCGATATCCTGGGGCAGCGGGAAGTGACCGCCGTAGCCGTCGCCGTTGCCGGCCGAGACGATCCAGGGGATACCCATGGCCATCAGGACGTCGGCGTTGGCGCGGTTGGCCTGCTTCAGGTCGTCGGCGGGGTTGTCCCAGCCGGCGCTCATGCTGATCACGTCGACCGGTCCGTGGTCCAGGCCGAACTGCATGGCTTCGACCAGGTCGGTGAAGTAACCGGGTATGGCGCGCAGGGCCATCAACGTCGCTCCGGGTGCGGCGCCGGTGGTCGTGCCGCTGGTGCCGTCGCCGATGATCAGCCCGGCCGTGTGGGTGCCGTGCTGGATACTCATGTCGCCGTCGTAGGGATCGTCATCGTCGTCGACCGCGTCCCAGCCGTGGTTCGGGAATTCGGCGCCGCCGTCCCACATGGAGCCGGCCAGATCGGGATGGTCGTAGGACACGCCGGAATCCACGTGGCCCACCAGAACGCCGTTCCCGTCAAATCCTTCGGACCAGGCCTGGTCGACACCGCTGCGGGTCAGCTGCCAGGCGAGCGCCTGAGCTTGGACGTCGGGGTCGGTCGGTGCGGTATCGCCGTGGGCTCGACTGAGGCGGTCGTCCAGCCACACGCGTCCAACGGCCGGATCGGCGGCCAGGGCCGCGACGGCCTCGGGCTTGATGGTGGCGGCATAGGCGCCGGCCAGCCACAGTTCGTGCGGCGGGTCCATCTGCAGACCCGAAATCAGGCTATTGAAGACGGGCGCCAACTCATCCCCGGCGCGTGCGAGGTTGGCGCGCAGGGCGGCGATGGTGGTGGCGCGGCGATCGGCGCGTCCGGCGCCGGTCAGGGCTATGTCCAGAGCGTGCGTGTCGATGCGCAACGACGGTTCGATGACAACGCTCAACCCATCCTGGGAGGCCTTGCTCATGGCCGCACGCAACGAGGCGCCGATGGGATCGAGATGCGTGAGTCGTCGGGTCGGTGGGTCGCTCGCCAGTCGATCCAACGTCGATTGCGAGGGCGGTGCATCGAACTCGTGCGTCACCTCGGACGGCTCAACGCGCAGCTCCGGGTCGCCGACGATCCAGGTCCATGTTTCGCTCAACGTGTTGTCGGTCTCATCCGACTCGGCGACCTCGCGCAGGGTGTCCACGTCGAAGGCGATGACGTGATCGCCCGCGCCCAGAATCAATTCATGATCCTCGATGGCCACGTAGGTCGAGACGGGTAGTCCGCCGCTCAGCTCCCACGCCGCAACGGGCACGGTGTCCACAAGCAGCTCTATGCGGAAGTCGGCCGTGATGTCGGCCAACCCGTCGTTCATGAATGCGAAGCTGATGAAGGCGCGCCGATCGGCCGCCAGGAAGCCGAGCTCACGATCACCGGCATACATCGAGCCCACCAGCGGCCCGCCCCAGCCCGTAGGCGTGAAGGGGGAGAGGTCCGGTTCGGTGGCCCGCTCGCAGGTATAGACGTTGTGGCCCTGCGTAGGCGTGTCGCGGCGGTCGATCCAGGCGGCGTGCAGCAGGCCGTTGCCCACTGCGCCGTCAAGGTAGCGGTACTGGGGTTCGGCGAGGGTCTGGTCGGTGACGGTTTCGACGTCGCCCCAGTTGTCGGGGTGGCCGTGGCCGCCACCCTGGCGCGCGGCGATGTCGAATTCGTCGCCGCCCGGTACGGCGTCTAGCCACAGGCATCCTACGATACCGTCGCGCTGGTAGATGGCCGGGCCGACGCTTTCGTATTCGTCGGCGATGATCTCGTAGGGGCCGTACATCGTGGTGCCGCTGTCCCACGAGAACGAGTAGATGATGTCGCCGTCGATGTTGCCCAGTCCGTCGTCCCAGTCGTGCTGGAAGACCGCAAAGACCTCGCCATCGGCGCAGGCCACTTTCGGGAAACCGCAGTTGTTGGTGGTCCAGTCGGTCAGGTCGGTGATGTCGTTGAAGCCGCCGCTGACCGCGTCGCTGGAGATCAGGATGCGCGTGGGGCCGCCGTAGACGTCGGCTTCGCCGTTGATTATGTGGGCCAGAGCGCCGTCCAAGGCTACGTCGGGCCACAGGTCGGGATAACTGTCCGGCACGAGCGAGTCGAAGCTCACCGTGTTACCCGAGTTGGTGGACCACATCCACACCAGGGTCCATTCCCAGGCGTAGAGATCCCAGTTGATCTCCTGATAACTGGCGACGATGAACAGCGTCGAGAAGTCGCCAGAACCGGTGACCGCTACGCTGGGTGTGGCGTTGATCGAGTCGGTGAACAGGCCCTTGATCCAGGCCCAGCTCGTTGGGTCGTCGGCGTTGGCCGAGCGGGAACGGGTGATGTAGCCGTCGTCACGGATCCAGACCACATGGATGAAGCCCGCGTCGTCGATGGCGATGTCGGGCATGGTTTCGTCGGCGGTGAACGAGGGCATGTCCCAGACCGTCCAGGTCGCCCCGTCGTCCTGACTGCGTGCGATGTGGATGTCGCGGTCTGTGCCGCCGAGATCGACGGCCTCGAAGACGGCGTAGAGGTCGCCGGTCGTGGGGCTGACCGCCAGGCTGCAGTAGGCGTCGTTCATGCTGGTGGCGTTGGCCAGCAGGTGGTCGGGGGTCCAGGGGGCGTCGCGGGATTCGGTGCGCGGGGCTGTCGACTTGGTGGCGTTGGGGCGCAGGTCGAACCAGTTGTGCTCCTGGGCGGGCGCTATCGGCTGCCGGGACGCGAGCGACCGGACAATGGGCTTTATCTGGCGCTCATCCAGGAGATCCAGGTCCGCGAAGAAGGGACGGTGCGTGGCCTGTTTGGAGGCGAGGGTGCGGGTTGCCGTCTCACGATTCTGCGGACCGGCGAGCGGGAGACGCTCATTTTCGACCCGTTCGCTGCCACGCGCACTCCGGTTGACGGGGCCCCTGACCAGGGTGCCTTGTTCGGCCGCCGTGGCGAGGGTTGTCAGGACTACGAGCAGTAGGGGGATGACCGGTCCGTGTCGCATGTGTCCTCCATTACAGGATATCACTAAAACTCAATAGATATTATAACATATCATCATATGGAATAGTGCTCAAACTAGCCGGTCCGGCTCTAAATCAGCGCACCAACGTGATCTTGGCGGAGACCGTTCTCCCATCCAACTCTGCGCGCACCAAGTAGATACCACTGGAGAGCGCACGGCCTCGGTCGTTGCGGCCATCCCAGGTCAGCGCCACTTTTTCGCCGGTTAGAGGCCCACGATGCAACAACGCCACCTGACGGCCCCGTAAATCGTGGATGGCAATCCACGCGTCGGCCACACCGCCCCAGGGCAGAGCCAGGTGAATAGTCGTGCGCGGGTTGAAGGGATTCGGGTGCGCATGAAGTGAAGCGGCGGCTCTCGGCGGGCCGTCACCGGACCCGATTCCGGTGTTCGGATCGCCGTAGATCGTCTCGGTGACGGTCAGTTGGGCGATCGTAGCCTCGGTGGCGGATCGGATCTGCACATACCGGTAATTGTTGGGAGACGGGATATCGGCGCCCGGCCGCCAGGCTTCCCATTCCACCATGGCCAGATCATCGAACCAGGTCAGTCCGGTGTCGGAGGTCGGCGGCTCCGTCCCGCAGCGCAGTTCGAAATAGACGGCGTTGCTCGGCGTGACCAGATCGATCCACTGCTCGGTCCAGCCGCAGTCGCCGGTGAAGCGCGGTGCCAGGTCGGTGTCGCTCAGGGGACTCTCGCTGTAGCGGTCGGCATAGAACCTCACCATGATGCGTGATTCGGCCGCGTTCTGGGCGTGAAGCCAACCCGTAGCCGAATGCGCCTTGGCGGGATCGCAGGGCAGGTGTTTTTCGAGGTCTGTGCCGGTCTGGCCGTTGGCCGAAGACAGGCGCTGCACAGCTAGGCTGCGCTTACCGGAATGGAAGCGATCTTCATCCAGCCACTCGTCGGACGTGTTGTCGTCCCAGAACGTGGCGCCCTCGTCTTCGAAGCCGCCGTGCCAAAGGATCTCGCGCCCCCAGCGCACTTCCAGACCCGGGTCGGCGCTCAGAGCGGCGAGGTCGCCATGATCCGGCAACGCGCTCGGCGCCGAGATCCACCATCCGTCGCGTTCTTCCAGAGCAAGGTCGAGCACGGTGTCGACGCGGGTGGAGTCGACGCTCGCGCGATCCGCGTGGACCCGCGCGGTGTTGGTTTCACGGTCGATCACGATCAGTGCGTTCATCGCCGTCGAGTAATCCGCGATCCGATCCATGATCTCGTAACCCAGCGCGCCGACGGCGGGCTGCGGAATGTAGTCGTCGATCCAGGCCGGCGTGAACGTGCAGCCGACGATGCCGTCCTTCTCGATCTCCAGGGTCAGCACGAAGGTGGGGAAGGTCTCCGGGTAGTAGAGGTCGAAGATGAAGTTGCCCAGGGAGTGGGCGATGAGCTTACCGTTGTAGCCTTCGAAGCCCTGCAGGACGTGAGGATGATGGTTGATGAGGATGTCGGCGCCCGAGTCGAGTACCAGGCGGCGCAGGGCGCGCTCGTCGAGGGTCGGTTCGTTGCGGAAGCGGAAGTCGGGGTCGCCCGGCGGGGTGTCTGTGGGCTGAGTAACGGCCGGGGGTTCAAGCGGGCCGGCGGCCTTGCCCGGGTATGGGGCCGGCAGGTAGGCGTCGGCGGTGTGGG
>DAOVZQ010000124.1 GCA_030635025.1 bacterium | reverse complement strand
GAGTATCTGAAGATGCACGTCAAGACGGTCTGTCGCCTGGCCAAGGAAGGTAAGATTCCCGCCAAGAAGGTCGGCAGCGAGTGGCGTTTCCTGCGCAAGGTCCTCGATAGCTGGCTGTCACTGGAAGTGGTCTGATCCATGGCCATCGTTTTTGAACACATCGACTCCGGGCGTCAGTCACTGGATGGTCTTCGCCTGAGTGGAACCGTATCCGGCGGCGATCATGAGACGTTCGTCGACTTCGCGGAGCAGTTCATGTCCCGGGTGGATGTGGGTGTCGTCGACGAAACCGTCGGTGTGATCGTGGACATGAGCGACCTGGGGTCCATCAGCGATGATCTGGCCGGCGCGATGGCCTCCTGGCAGCGCAAACTGATGGATCACGACGGTGAGATGGTGTTCGTGCGCCCCAACGTGGTCATCAGCTGGTATCTCGATAGACGCCTGGGACCCCTGCCGCACCGCACGTTCGAGACGGTCGACGAAGCCCTTGCAGCCTTATCGCCGGCCGAGCCGATCGAGGAGATCGAGGAGATCGCGTCCGAGCCGGTCGCGGAGGAAATTCCCAAGCCCGCCGACCCCGACTGGCCGATCAATGTGAACGAGGCCGGTCGTCCGGACCGGATCTCATTCGCGGTGGTGCACAAGGCCTTGCGCGATTCGTCCGATCCCGCACTATGGATGGAGCCGCTGCGCGTCATGCTGCGCCGCACCGGTCTCGGCAGCAGTATCCAGCTCTGCCGGCGTCACGGCGACCAGATGACTCTGGTCGGTCGCTCCGAATATTGTTTCCCCGCCAACGGCTGGCTCGGTTCCCTGCTGGCCAGCGCCGACTGTCCCTTGAGCCTGACGGAGATCGCCGGCGACGGTCTCACTCTCAATGAGCGGGCCTTCCTCAAGTGGTGCGAAGCCGATGTGCTCGTGCCGCTCCTGGACGACGAGGGCCAACTGCGCGGCATTCTCTGCGTCAAGAGCGAGCGGGACGGTGGCCTGTACCGGTATCGATCCGGCGAGTTGCTTTCCCTGTCCCTGCTGGGGCGATTGCTCGCGCGGTATCTGCCCGCCCCGGCCCCGAGTCGGGCACAGTCCGATCCGGAGACCCAGGCCGAACTCGTCATCGAGGAACTCCTCTCGATCTGATCCTGTCTTTCTGTCTGACCGCGGACCGGGTGTACCGGTATCGGTACAGGTCCGCAATGTCCTATATCGACATATCGCTCGATTATCGGATCAACGCCCCGCGATCCCCTTGTGCTTGGCATTCCGCGTCCCCCTGGATGACCTGGGTCCCGGTGTGACGCCGTATCTCCCTACCTGGACGAGTATTACCGGTTTACTCGCAAGTGCGTCTCCCTTGGGTCGGCCCTTGCAACGAGCCGCCGCGGGGGTGACGGGTCGAGGATGGGAGGACTCGGGACGTCGCATGGCGCAAACCGGCGGGACGGGGAGGGCGCCCGAAGCGTTCGGCCGGTTTTGCCACCCCACCTAATATCACATCCCGACATTTCAACTCCGTGAAGGACCAACGCCATGTCACCGAATCCATTGAGACGGTTAGTTCGACGCAGTCTCGACGATCTGCAACGTCACCTGCGTCCGGATCTCACGCTCAGGAGCGGCGGACTGTCGCACGATCGAAGGGGCTATGCGGTGTGGTTGGAATGCGAAGGTGTGGGGCCTCGCGTATGGCGTGGTCGGGGTCGTGTTCGATTGGAAGCCTTCAGGCGATCCGCGTTCAGGCGAGGCGTGCATCTGGCTCTGGCCGATGCCCTGGCCGACATCGCCGGGCGGTCGGGCGCTGGTGTTTCCCTGTGGCGGGGGCGCTAGGCCGGTTGGGTCTCGGACTGTTCGCGCGACTTGTTGCCCGGGCGGGTGAAGATGCGGTTCAGCTCGGAGGTGAGGTCGTCGATGGACAGGCCGCGCTTGATGTCGCCGCCGTAGGCCAGGGAGATGGCACGCGTTTCTTCGGATACCACGATCACCGCCGCGTCGGACACTTCGCTCAGTCCGATGGCGGCGCGATGACGGGTCCCCAGCACGTAACCCAGTTCGGCGCGTTCGGTGTTGGGCAGGATGCAGGCCGCGGCCGAGATCCTGTCCTGGCTGATGATTACCGCGCCGTCGTGCAACGGGCCGGGCATGGTGAAAACCGACTCGAGCAGTTCGGCGGAAATATCGGCGCCCAGGGGGGTGCCTGTTTTGGCCCAGCGGCCCAGGCTGATCTCGCGCTCCAGCACGATCAGGGCGCCCAGGCCCCGGCGCGAGAGTTTTTCCACGGCGCGAATGATCTCCTGCTGGGCGGGGATCTCCTCCGGCGCCGCAAAAAACAGGATGCCGCGACGTCGGCCCAGATGGGTCAGCGCCGTACGCAACTCGGGCTGGAAGATGATCAGGAAGGCCACCACCCAAACGGTCTGCAGCGACGAGATGATCTGCTTGACGACGATCAGGCCCACCCGATCGGCGAGCCACGAGAAGATGACCAGCAATCCGAGGCCGAAGAACATCTGCGTGGCGCGGGTGCCGCGCACCAGCAGTATCAGGCGATACAGCAGGAACGCCACGATCAGGATGTCGAGGATGTCGATGATCGGCGAGTCGGAAATGAAACTCAGCATGCCCGTGCGGACCGTTCGGTTAAGGGTTCTGCAACCGTCGAAGCGCGAAGCTTAACACCGCCCACCCATGCGCTCAACGTCGAAGACGGGTCAACGGGTCGCCGTGATCGCGGCGAGGACGTCGAGGAACTGCACGGTCGCGTGTACATCGTGCACCCGCACGATCGCCGCGCCGTGGTCGTGGGCGACCGCGACCGCCGCCAGGCTGCCCCCGAGACGTTGCGGTGTTCCGTCTCCGGTCAGCTGCCCGATGAACGACTTGCGCGAGGCGCCCAGCATCAGGGGGCGTCCGCCGGCCACGTCCCGTAGGCGCGCCATCAGGGCCAGGTTATGAGCCAGGGTCTTTCCGAAACCGATGCCGGGATCGACGACGATATGGTCGCGCGCCACGCCCGCGGTCTCGGCGGCCTCGGCCCGGTCCGCCAGCTCGGCGGCGACCTCGGCCACCACGTCGTCGTAGCGGGGATTCTCCTGCATGGTGCCGGGCGTGCCCTGCATGTGCATCAGGATCAGTCCGCAGCCGGTTTCGGCCGCCAGCGATAGCATGTCCGGATCACCCTGGCCGCCGGTGATGTCGTTGACGCCGTCGGCGCCGGCCGCCAGGGCCAAACGGGCGGTTTCGGCTCGGTAGGTGTCGATGGTCAGCGGCAGGTCGCAGGCCGCGCGTACGGCTTCGAGTGCGGGCAGCAGACGGGCCTGTTCGTCGGACGCGTCCACCGGTTCAGCGCCGGGCCGCGACGATTCAGCGCCCAGGTCGAGCAGGTCGGCCCCGGCCGCGATCATCTCCCGCGCCATCTCGGCCGCTCGTTCGGCGTTGGCGCGCGAGGGAGCGTGGAAGCTGTCCGGGGTGACGTTGATGATCCCCATCACCAGGGGGCGGCGCGTGAAGTCGAGTGTCCGGTCACCCAGGCGCCAATACGAAACGGCGCCCGGGCGGGGCGCCGTTTCGCGTGTCGAATCGTGTCGGTCCGAATCCATCAGGCGTCGGGCTCCTCGGGGGGCGCGTCGTCGGTTTCGGAGGCGACCGGTTCATCGGCCGAGGGCTCGTCCGGGCTCGGCTCGGGCTCGTCGACGGGCAGATCGACCTCCGGCGGCGGCAGGGGCGTACCCGCCATGATCATTTCCACCTCGTCGCGGGCCAGGGTCTCGCGTTCGAGCAGCGCCTCGCCCATGACCACAGCCTTGTCGCGGTTTTCGGACAGGAGCGTGCGGGCGCGTTCGAGCTGTTCGCTGATGATGCGCGTGACCTCGTCGTCGATCTGCTGCTGCGTGCGCTCGCTCAGGGTGCGCCGCTGCCCGTAGTCGCGACCCAGGAAGACCTGCTGCTGCCCCTCGTCGTAGGAGATGGGGCCCAGGGAGTCGCTCATGCCCAGCTGGGTGACCATGGTGCGGGCGATACTGGTGACGGTTTTGATGTCGGCGTAGGCCCCGCCGTGGATCTTACCGATGAACATTTCCTCGGCCACACGGCCGCCCAGCGACACGCAGATCCGATCGGTCAGCTTCTCCTTGCTGGTGTGATGCTCGTCCTTTTGTGGCGGCGTAAAGGTGATGCCCAGAGCCTGGCCACGTGGGATGATCGTCACCTTTCCGGCGGGATCGGCGTGCTCGCAGAGCATCGAGAGCATGGCGTGCCCGGCCTCGTGATAGGCCGTGATCTTCTTGTCCTCGTCGTCGAGGATCATGCTGCGGCGCTCGGGTCCGAGCATGACCTTTTCGCGCGCTTCGAGGAAGTCGTCCATATGGACATCCGTGTGATCCTTGCGGGCAGCCAGCAGGGCGGCCTCGTTGACCAGGTTCGCCAGGTCGGCGCCGGCCAGTCCGGGCGTGCCCGCGGCAATCTGGCGCGCGGAGACGTCGTCGTTCATGCGGATCTTCTTCATGTGGACCTTGAGGATGGTGTCGCGACCGTTCAGGGCCAGAATATCGTCCACGATCGGGCGGTCGAATCGGCCAGGCCGCAACAGGGCTGGGTCGAGTACGTCCGGACGGTTCGTGGCGGCGACCAGGATCACGCCCTCGTTGGATTCGAAGCCGTCCATCTCCACCAGGAGCTGGTTGAGGGTCTGCTCGCGCTCGTCGTGACCGCCGCCCAGACCGGCGCCGCGATGGCGGCCGACCGCGTCGATCTCATCGATAAAGATGATGCACGGCGCGTTTTTCTTGCCCTGCTCGAAGAGGTCGCGCACGCGGGATGCGCCCACGCCCACGAACATCTCCACGAAGTCGGAGCCGCTCATGCTGAAGAAGGGCACGCTCGCCTCGCCGGCGACGGCCTTGGCCAGCAGGGTCTTGCCCGTGCCCGGCGCGCCGACCAGCAGGGCGCCCTTGGGGATGCGTCCGCCGAGCCGCTGGAATTTCTTGGGATGGCGCAGGAACTCGATGATCTCTTCGAGCTCGACCTTGGCCTCGTCGCAGCCCGCCACGTCCTCGAAAGTGACCGTGGGCTTGTCCATGTTGATGAGCTTGGCCTTCGACTTGCCGAAGCTGAATGCCTTGTTGCTGCCGCCCTGCATCTGGCGGATGAAGAAGAGCCACAGGACCAGGATCAGCAGGAAGGGCAGATAGTAGGTGACGATCACCGACAGCCAACTCGTCTTGGCCGTGTCGCCCTTGATGTAGGCTTCGGGGTTGTTGGTGCGCACCCACTCGGGGAAGGCCGGGTCTTCCGCCAGAAGTACGATCTCGAATCGCAGCACGTCGGGCGCCGTGCCGTTTTCCAGCATGATCGGCACCCGCTCGACGAAATCGCCCTGGACGGTCGAATCGGTCTTGGTTAGCGAGCGGATGTTGCCTGCTTCGACCTGTTCCTTGAAGGAATTGTAGCTGATCGAGTAGACCTGCTCGCGATCGATGGACATCATCTGGAACGCGAGGAACACCAGCAAGAGAAGCAGCATCCAGAAACCGACCGTGCGACCGGGCATGGAGGGACGGCGTCCGCCGCCGGAGCCGGGCAAGTGCGGTTTTTTTCTGTCGTTGGCCATGTTACTCCCGTTGAATATGGAAACAGCGCTACACGCTCTCCCTACGGATCAGCAGTGTAACGGCCGTGGCCGTGGACGGCAACAACCGGGTGCGCTCGGCGCGCACCAATCCCACGAGCCACAGGGGGCCATCGTCGTCTTCGACAAGCATGACGTCGGGTCGGTCCGCGACCGGGACCCGAGATTCGCGTAGAATGTCGCTGACCTTCTTGCTCCCGTCCATCCCGAAAGGGACGAGTCGGTCGCCGGCGGCCCACGGCCGGAGTCGGGGGTCGCCTCGGAGGGCCTCGGGCGGCAGGGTCAGTCGCCATTGTCCGGACGGTGGAACTTCATGTCCCTGTTCCGGTTCCGGCGACTCCACCTCCTCGGCGACGGCCGCCTTCACCAAGATACGAAAGTCCGTGTCCGGGGCCATCTCCTCGTCCCCGTATGGAGACGTAAAAACCAGCCGATCGAAGTCGCGCCGGGCGCACCAGCCGTCCACCAGGTCGATCTCGGCGCCCGAACGGCTTTCGGGGAGCCAGTCGAGCAGGCGGTCGATGTGGGTACGGGCCAGGTTCGATCCGAGATCGTGCTCATCGCGCAAGTGGAGTCTTACGACCCTGGACGCCAGGGGTTGCGGCATTTCCACCAGGGATTTCACAGCCAGACCCCTGCCGACGGCCTGCATTTCCTCCATCAGGACGCGAGCGGTTGCCTCAAGGACGGCGGCGTCGGCCGTGAGCAGTTCTGACAGGCGCAAGGGGGCCGAGTCGACACCCGGGCCGAGAATATCGCGCGCCAGGGGCAGCAGCTCGTGTCGGATGCGCCCCCGGACGTTGGAGCCGTCGGTATTGGTCGAGTCCTCGCGCCAATCCTGACCGATCCCACGGAGAAACGACGTGATGCCGTCCCGGTCGGTTACCAGCAGGGGATGGATGATCCGACCGGACACGGGCCGGATGCCGCGCATGCCCTCGGCGCCGGCGCCGCGGAAAAAGCGCATGACGAGGGTTTCGAGCTGGTCGTCCTGGTGGTGTGCGGTAGCGCAGGCCTGCAGGCTGGGGCGCCCGACCAGTAACTGATCGAAGAAGCCCATGCGCTCGAACCGCGCCGCTTCCTCGAGACTCATCGCCTGGTCTTTCGCCATTTGCCGGGTATCGGAGCGGGCCAGGTGCATGACGACACCGAGCCGGTCGCAGAGCTTCGCACAGAAGGCCTCGTCCTTGTCGGCGGCTTTCCCGCGCAGCCCGTGGTTCACATGGGCGGCTTCCACCGGGCCGCCGCCGTGGTCTCGCCAGGCCGTGGCGGCCAGCAGTAACGCCGTGGAGTCGGCGCCGCCGGAGAGGCCGACCAGTAGGCCAAGCGGCGAGGTCGGGGACGGGGCGTGCGGATTCCGGGCGGAAACGAGGTCTAGCAACCTCTCGATTTCCGTGCGGATCTGCAGCAGGAATGGATTGTCTCTGGTCATGACAACGCTCTTGCGGTTGACGCCGCGGGGCAAAAAAAATGGTAGCGGCTCAGGGATTCGAACCCCGGACACTCGGATTATGATTCCGATGCTCTAACCAACTGAGCTAAG
>DAOVZQ010000004.1 GCA_030635025.1 bacterium | reverse complement strand
TTGATTATGGTCTCATAGTGGAATTAGCACTCAAGACCTTGGACTGCTAATCGCGTAAGATACATCAATCCCGAGGTGCGGCAAGCAAAATTTCAGACCACTGCCATTGGACTGCCATTATGTCACTCTTAGCCGTGATCATAGCTTCCACTTGCCAAATAACGGTATGAATGTACAGTTGTCGTCGCCGATCCACACTTGGCCAACGGAGCGATCCCATGCCTCACGACGCGCGTCTTTCCCTCGCCACTGCCACCCTGATCCGGTACGGACTCCAGGACCTGGACCAGGATCTGCTCTCGTCCGACCCCGAGTGTGGACTGCAAGCTGCGCGCGAAGCGTCGCTCCGGATCAACCGGGTCCGGCAAACCGACGGCGGCCCCCTGGTCAGCGCCGGCCTGGTACGCGCACTCTTCTCCCTGGCCCAGGCCGCGGCCGATCTGTTGACCCGATACGCAGACGAAATCGATCCCGGCTTCCGGGACAAGGTTCGCACCGTCCTGAACAATGAACTCGACGTCGTTTCGCGGTCGCACTTAATAGCCCTCTTCGGGCCGGTCACGGATCTAATCGATGACCCGTCGCCGAAGGGCCGACAAGAGACAGGGTCCGACTCTGTGGAATCCGGTACGCTCATCCTGCTCGTTATGGGGTTGCTTCATTACAACCCCGCCTTGAAGACCGTGAGCGATTTGATTGTGGAGCACAACGACACCAACAGTGAGATTTTCGCCCGCGCCTGGAACGCGCTGTCAACCCTGCTGGACGAGAGTCCCGGCTTCGATCCTTCCGGCGAGAGCCTCGGCGAATTTCTAACCCGCCCCCAGCGCCTGTCACCCGACGATCCGGCCGTCCAGTTGACTCTCGCCCACGAGACCTGGGCCCCCTGGCTGAAAAGCGGCAGCGATGTGCTCCTAATGGCGGCCGGCGAACTGCGCGAGGAACAGAGGCCCCGCTTTGACGGACCGGGCCCCGCCGCGGAGCTGAGCTTCGAAACCGCCTCGGCTCCGGACGACATCGCCGGGACAGACGATGAGCCCGAAATGGAACACTACTCCCCCGACAGTGACTGGATGCCGCGTCTCGTCCTGCTCGCCAAGAACACGCATGTCTGGCTGCACCAGCTCTCGCGCCGATTCGATAGCCCCATCACCACCCTGGATGCCATCCCCGACGAGGTCCTGGACGAAATGGCGGCGCGCGGATTCACGGGGCTCTGGTTGATCGGAGTCTGGCAGCGGAGCGGGGCGTCTCGCACGATCAAACGCCGTCGAGGGAATTCCGAGGCCCTGGCAAGCGCCTACGCTATTGAGAGCTATCGCGTAGCCGACGACCTGGGCGGTGAACCCGCACTCGAAGATTTACGTCATCGCGCCGGGGAACGCGGCATCCGACTGGCCGGCGACATGGTTCCCAACCACACAGGCCTGGATTCCGACTGGGTCCACGAGCACCCGGACTGGTTCGTCGGCGTCGATCATCCGCCCTTCCCGTCATACGGTTACAGTGGAGATGACCTGTCCGATCATGACGATGTCGCCATTCGCCTCGAAGACGGCTATGAGGACCACAGTGACGCTGCGGTCGTCTTTCAACGCACCGACCGGCACACCGGCATCAACCGGTACCTCTACCACGGCAACGACGGCACCAACATGCCCTGGAACGACACGGCACAGATCGACTTTCTCAATCCCGAGGCGCGCGAGGCCGTAATCCGCGAGATCGTCGCGGTGGCGCAACGCTTCCCCGTGATCCGCTTCGATGCGGCCATGGTGCTGGCACGGAAGCACGTCCGAAGGCTCTGGCATCCTGAGCCCGGCGCGGGCAGCGACATCCCCGGCCGCGCGTCCCACGCCCTGGATCAGCAGAACTTCGACCGCGCCATGCCGCGTGAGTTCTGGCGGGAGGTCGTAGATCGTATCGCCATCGAGGCTCCGGATACGCTCTTGCTTGCCGAGGCGTTCTGGCTCATGGAGGGTTACTTCGTGCGCACCCTGGGCATGCATCGCGTCTACAACAGCGCCTTCATGCACATGATCCGCGACCGCGACAACGCGATGTACCGTCGCTCACTCAAGAACGTGCTGGACTATGCGCCGGCGATCCTGCAGCGCATGGTGAACTTCCTGAGCAACCCCGACGAAGCCACCGCCGAGAGCCAGTTCGGCAAGGGCGATCGATATTTCGGCGCCTGCACGCTGCTGGCGACGCTGCCCGGTCTGCCCATGATCGCCCACGGGCAATTCGAAGGGTACGCCGAGAAATACGGCATGGAGTACGCTCGCGACTACGCGGACGAGTCGGCCGACGAAGGATTCCTGGCGCACCACGAACGGATGATCCAACCGCTGCTGCGCGAGCGCGCGCTCTTTGCCGGCGCCGAGGGGTTCCGGCTCTTCGATGTGGTCGGAGATGACGGCACGGTAGCCGAAGACGTCTACTGCTACGCCAACCACCATGCCGGACGCCACGTCCTGGTCCTCTTCAATAACTCGGAATCGCCCCAAACAGGATGGGCGCATCACAGCATATCCTGGCGCGACGCGGCACAGGATCGTTTACGCAGCGAAACCCTGGCCGAAGCGTTGGGCCTGAGTGCCGCCAACAATATGTGTCGATTCAGGGATCCCCGCACGAACGCGACGCAGGAAGCCCCGGCCGGCGAGATTCGCGACCGGGGCCTATGGATTTCTCTGGAACCCTTCGAATGCAGGGTGTACCTGGATCCGGAGCTCTAGCGCGCACAGAACCCCACGAACGATGTGATGCGCTTGATGATCCCGTCGGCGCACGCGGGCTCCAGATCCGCGTACTCCTCCACCGTCCCCGTCTCGGCACTCTGCAGATAATGATTCATGTTCTTGGCGACCGTGCAGGACACGCGCATGTGACCGGCATCGTTGAGAAAGCTCTTCAGGCCGGTGGCGTTGTCCGGCGGCACGTCCGCGTCCAGTTCACCGTGCAGGATCAACAGGGGCGGCACCTCGTCGCCCAGGAACGCACGAGGATCGTAGACGAGAAACGACTCAAGCCAAGACGCGTCTGCGGGACGGGGCGATACCGCGTGCAGATCCGCACCGGGAACGGTGACCCCGCCGAGATAGATCAGCCCCGAGGCGGGTGCGCCTGCGGCGGCAGCCTTGCCGGCCGATTCACCCAGGAGCATGGCGCCTTCACCGTGCCCGAGCAGCAGGACTTTGGCCGGATCGATCTCCGCCCGCTCCCGCAGGACGGCCAGAGCGGCCACGGCATCGTCGGCCAGATTGGTCATGATCCCAGGGCCGCCACCCGCAAGGTCGCGTGGATCGTAGCGAAGAGTAGCCGCACCCCCCAGGGCCATACCCTGGGCGAGATGGGCGTTGAGACGGAACCCGGCGTTATGGGCATCCATCCCGTTCTGGGCCGGACCGGCCACAATCAGGACTGCGGCGAAGGGTCCGGGCGCCTCTTCATCTTCGGGAGGCAGGGTCAATACGCCTTCCAACTGCACGTCGCCGGACACGACGGTCACGGGGTACTCACGAGGCATGGGTCCCGCTTCGTCCGCGCCGCCGGTGGCGAACATGCTCAAGCCTCCCGTCTTGATACCGTAGAAGGTGCCGTCGGGACGCTGATAGAGGTTGATCTCGACCGGTTCGTCCATTTCTGGATGGGTCCCCGTGAGCAGGAAGGTCCGGACCGGCATCTCCTCGCCGCGAACCATGACACGGGAGTCGGGCTTGCCCTGGACGTGTAGCATGATCGCCTGGGCGCCATTTGTGGCGTGAAGCTTGATATCGATCTTCTTGGGGTCCTCGCCGGATAGTCTGTCGGACAGGGGCGCCAGTGCGGCAACAAGCATCTGGGGAACGAAGACAGCCCCGGCTTTGACCTCTTCCACCGGCACAGGGTAGCGTTGGCCGTCGACGGAAAACACCATGTCCGGCTTGCCCCCCTTCTCCTGGAACGTCGACTTGGAGGTGATGACCCGCTCGGGCATCTTCAAGCTCGACTCGATGGTGATCAGGCGAGTCAGATCAGCCGTGAGTTCCAGTTTCCAGGTTACGGTCGTTGTGCCTCGCAGCACACCGCTGCCGTAGTAGAGGGCATTGCCGTTATCCAGGGTTGTCTTCAGCATGGACATCCAGCCGACCGAAGCACCCTCGGCTTCCATGGTAAAATAGGTCGAATCGGGAGCGGCTTCGCCTTCGGCCAATACCGTGGTGGGCGCCAGCACAAAACACAAAGCGAATACAACGACAAACCGGAACCGAGTGGATGCGGACCTGGACATGTTTCCCTCCTTAAGCCTCGCAATCAAGCGATCGAACCCGGTGATCATAGGGAATCACGGCCGGGCTGTCAGCACGAAGCTGCGAATATCCTCAAACCGTTGTCGCCAGACGGGCCAGCCCCCGCAGGGACCAGAGCGGATCATATCGCCAATCGCCGCTGCCGCCGGCGTGACCGTTGATGATCAAGGGAGCCAAACCGCCCGTCAACACGACCGGGGGGCCGGCGAGTTCCGCACGAAGAGCCTCGAGTGTCCCCAACACGCCTCGGGCCCCGACCTGGAAGGCGCCGGCCGCCATGGCGCCCACGGTATCCGGGGCGGGCTGAGCCGGGCGCGGTTGAGCCGCCACATGAGGCAGACGGGCCGTGCGCTCGCCGAGAGCCTCGGCGGCCAGGGCAAGACCAGGGGCGATGAGGCCGCCCACGAACACGCCGTCGCACAGGACATCGAAGGTGGTGGCCGTACCCGCGTCGACGATCAGGGCCGATGACCAACCCTCGGCCACGGCCGCGGCCATGTTGCAGAATCGATCGGCGCCGACCGCCGCGGGGTCGGCGACCGCGATGTCGAAGGGGAACGCGGTCTCGTGATCGACGACGAAACAGCCGGGCAGAGCTTCGCGCAGCCGGTCCGTGATCCGCGGCACGACTGAGGACACCGCTACGCGGGGCGTCTCGGCGGCGGAAGCCAATGCCGCGATCCGCGACAGAAGATCCTGCTCCGCCATAAGGCCGGATGGGTGTGGATGCGTCTCGATGAGATCGACGTCTTGACTCGCGCCCGAACACGCGGCGACGGCGATCGAAGTGTTGCCGACGTCGATTAGCAGCATGTCAGTCCTCCCCCTGAACGGTACCCGTGATGTGCACGTCTCCGGCATGCAGTCGGCGCAGCTCTCCGTCGGGCGTACGGAGTTTGAGCGCGCCGTCGTCGTCGATACCCTCAGCGATACCCATCAGGGTTTCATGCCCACAGGTCAAGGCTATGCGACGGCCGGACAGATCGTCGACCTCGTTGAAGGCGTCGCGATATTCGGACCAGCCGGCTTCGAGAAAGCGGGGAACCTCGGCGTCCCAACGACGCATGATGGTGCCGGCGAGGTGCGACAGGAATAACCAGCGCTCAGGAGCGGGCTGCAGAGCCACGGAGGTCTGACGCAGATCGTCGGGCATGTCCGGCGCCCAGTCACCGACGTTGACGCCGATGCCGGCCACGAAGCGAGACTGGGCTCCGCGCACGACCATGTCCAGGAGGATTCCCCCCAGCTTGCGGCCGTGCAGACGGAGATCGTTGGGCCATTTCAGACGAATGGGTTCGCCGGTGAGGTCCCGCAACGACTGCACGGCGATCAACCCCGTCCATACAGCCAGTCGCGCGGCCTGCCCGACAGGCAGAGGGTTGATGAGCCAGGACATGGCCAGTCCATTCCCCCCATGCCAACGGTGTCCCAACCGTCCTCGCCCACGTGTCTGACGCCGCGCCACAACGACACTGCCAGAGCGCGGCTCACTGGGCGGCGGCAACGGCTGTCGATCGCCCACCTGCCATCCCCAACCGTCCCAGCGGCACAGGCGCCCGTCGGCCACATCGCCCCGATCCAACAGGAAATCGCTGGTGGAGCCCACTTCGTCCAGAAGATAGAGGAAACCGCCGCGATCGATACGGGCAGGGCCGGGGTCGAAAGCGGCCACACCGAACCAGTCGCGCTTGCGCAGGGGAATCATTGTCAGAGCGCCCTGATCGGACGTATGTCGAGACCGATATCCAGTGCGGGCACCGAATGGGTCAAGCGTCCGATCGAGCAGGCATCGACGCCGGCCTCGGCATAGGCACGGACCGAGTCGAGCGTCACGTTGCCGCTTGATTCGAGCCGTGTCTTCCATTCGCCGGTCTCGACGGTATCGCGCAGCCCAACAGCCTCACGCGTCGTCTCCGGAGTGAAGTTATCGAGGAGCACCCAGTCCACGTTCAGGGGAAGCACTTCACGGAGCTGCTCCAACGAATCCACTTCCACTTCGATGGCGAGCTCGGCGTACCGTTCCCGACCGCGGGCGACGAGTTCGGCCAGGGACGCGTCGCGCGAAGCCCAGTGATTGTCCTTGAGCAGTATGCGGTCGAAGAGGCCCATGCGATGGTTCGCGCCCCCCCCGCAGCGAACCGCGTACTTGGCCAGGACCCGATAGCCGGGCAAGGTTTTACGGGTATCGAGGATGCGGCAGTCGGTGCCGTGTACGGCATCCACATAGCGGTCCACGAGCGTGGCGATTCCACTCAGATGCTGGATGAAGTTCAGGGCCGTCCGCTCGCCCATGAGGATGGCGGCCGCAGGACCGGCGATACGCGCCGCAGCCTGGCCAGGCTCTAGGCGATCCCCGTCCGCGACGAGACAGTCGATGAGAACGCCCTCGTCTATGCGGGCGAAGAGGGGTTCCAGGACGGGCAAGCCAGCCACGACGCCGCCGCTGCGAGCCACGATCTCGCCCTCTGCGTAGGTGTCGGCTGATACGGAGATTGTCGTGGTGGCGTCACCGTCGCCCACATCCTCGGACAGGCTCGCGTCCAGCAGGGTGTCGAGCCAGGCACCGGTCGGGAAACGGAGCGTCCTGTCCTGATGCTCGCTCATGACTCCACTCCTTCGGAACCGAGGCCCCATTGGGCCCGCAGGTCGTCGATGCGGTCGCGCAGGGCGGCGGCCTTTTCGAATTCCAGAGCCGCAGAGGCCGTCAGCATCTCTTCATGGAGCATCGTGACGATCTCGCGTGGCGGCAGGTCCTGATCGATGATCTTTTCCCAAGGTCGTCCCTTGATCGCCTCCGCGCCAGCGCCGCTTCCCTTCTCCCCCGCGGCCATGGTGGCCTGCATGATTTCCTCGCGGGTCTTGTGTATGGTGCGCGGCGTAATGCCGTGCTCCTTGTTGTAGGCCATCTGTTTGACGCGACGGCGGCTCATCTCGCCGATGGCGCGCTCCATGGAACCGGTCATCTTGTCCGCATACATGATGACCAGACCACCGACATTGCGTGCCGCGCGGCCGGCCGTCTGGATGAGGCTTCGTTCCGAACGCAGAAACCCCTCACGATCGGCGTCGAGGATCGCCACCAGAGACACCTCCGGCAGGTCGAGTCCTTCGCGTAACAGGTTCACACCGACCAGCACGTCGAACTCGCCGAGCCGCAGGCGGCGCAGGATCTCAACGCGGTCGAGAGCCGCCACGTCGGCGTGCATGTAGGCCACGCGCAACCCGACGTTCTGCAGGTACTCGGCCAGATCCTCCGCCATGCGCTTTGTGAGCGTGGTGACTAGCACGCGTTCGCCGCGATCCACGGTCGCGCGCGCCCGGCCGATCAGGTCGTCCACCTGCCCGGACGCCGGCAGCACTTCTACGGGCGGGTCAACCAGTCCGGTGGGACGGATCACCTGCTCTACGATCTCACCTTCACTCTTTTCCAGTTCGTAATCGCCGGGAGTCGCCGACACGAAGATCGTTCGCGGCATGAGCTCTTCGAGCTCCTGGTATTTCAAGGGTCGGTTGTCCATGGCGCTGGGCAGACGGAAGCCGTGCTCGACGAGGGTCTCCTTGCGTGAGCGGTCGCCACGGTACATGGCCCCCAACTGCGAGATCGTCACGTGCGATTCGTCCACGATCACTAGGTAGTCGTCGGGAAAATAGTCGAGCAGGCAGGCGGGGCGGTCACCGACTTCCCGGCCGTCGAAATAGCGGGAGTAGTTCTCGACACCGTTGCAATAGCCGACCTGACGTATCATCTCCATGTCGTAGCGCGTGCGCGAGGCGAGGCGCTGCGCCTCCAGGGGTTTGACCGCCTCGTCCATCTCTCCCAGCCGCACTTCCAGATCACGGCCGATCTCGTCGAGAATCTCGTCGGTGCGCCCCCGCTCGGTGACGAACTGACGGGCGGGATAGACCTGAGTCTCCTTCACGCGCAGAAGCGGTTTGCCGGTCAAACCGTCCATGAAGGAGAGTCGTTCGATCTCGTCGCCGAACAATTCCACGCGCAGGACCCGCTCGTCGAACGCGGCGCAGATTTCGATCGTATCGCCGCGCACCCTGAAGGAGCCGTAGCCGCCGGCCTCGTCGCGCGAGTAGTGGATATCGACGAGATGGCGCAGAAGGTCTTCGCGATCGAGGGTTTGGCCCTGGTGCAACGTAATGATGTTGCGATGGAAGGTCTCGGGATTGCCCAACCCATAGATGGCCGAAACGCTCGCCACCACGATCACGTCCTTGCGCGATATCAGCGACGAAGTGGCGCGCAGGCGCAGCCGCTCAATCTCCTCGTTGATACTCACATCTTTCTCGATGTATGTACCGGTGGTCGGGATGAACGCCTCGGGCTGGTAGTAGTCGTAGTACGAAATGAAATACTCCACCGCGTTGTCCGGGAAAAACCCCTTCAGTTCGCCGTAGAGCTGGGCGGCCAGAGTCTTGTTGTGGCTGAAGATCAGGGCGGGCAGGCCGGTCTCGGCGATGACGTTGGCCATGGTGAAGGTCTTGCCGCTGCCCGTAACGCCGAGCAGGGTCTGGTAGGGCCGGTTGTCCTCGATGCCGCGGATCAGGGCGCGGATGGCTTCCGGTTGGTCGCCGCGGGGTTCGAAAGGGGCCTGGAGTCGGAAATCACTCATGGCTCAAGGGTCGAGCCGCGAGCGGTCCAGCACCCACTCGTGGCCAACGATACGGGTGGGGATATCCAGGGGACGTCCGTTGAGGGTGACGGTCACACCCTCCGCCTGCGAGAGCTTCAGCAGGAGGTGATCGGCGGCACCCCAATAGGCCACGTGACGTCCGCCCACGGCGTACAGACGACCGGGTACCACGCCTTCCTCCGGTACGCCGTGGTATGCCCGGTCGGGCCACGCCACGTCTCGCGCCTGGCGGTCTCCATCGCTTCCCACGGCGATATCCAATCGATGATCCAATACGACCCGCAGAACCAGGGGCCAGGTTTCTCCGCCGTCGAAAACAAGCGTGGGGCCGCCCCGCGGCAGCGTGGCAACGGCGGCCAGTTCGCCGGGATCCGGCGACACGACCGATCCGCCAATATCGATCGTCACCGGTCCGTCGTCGGAAGGCCCATCGATCGCATCGTCACCCGGTGTCGCCGTCGACACGGTATCCCGTACGACGAGAGAGTCGGATGTCGCATCATCAAACTCACCGGCCGATTCCGTGGGATCCTGTTCGATGGGATCCGAAATCGGCTGATCGGCCGCACCACCGCCGAACAGCGAAATACCGGCCCACACAGCCAGGGCCACACCGGCCAGGATAATGACGATCAGACCGATCCTGCTCCAGGGCATGACGCCGATGCGTTGGACCTCGGTCTCTTCCTCCCAGGTCTGGTCCGCGGGCACGTCCGGTTCCTGTTCTGTCAGCATGTGCTCGTAACTATCGATGAGCACACCGGGGTCGAGTCCCAGGCTCTGTGCGCACGAGCGCAGGAAACTGCGCGTGTACAGGGCTTCGGAAAGCTGATCGAAGTCGTCGATTTCGATAGCCGCCAGCAATCGGTCGGGAATACGGGTCTCGGCGGAGAGGGTCTCCAGACTCAGACCCTTCGCTTCGCGGGCCGCCTTGATCATGGCGCCGGGCGTCTGGAATACGGGGTGTTCGGGGACCATGATCTCTCCTCTCTATGCGAGCGCCGACAGACGGACGCGCAACGCCTCGGCGCGGGCCTCGTTTTCGGCTAACTGCGCCGTCTCCCGGTCGATGACCTCTCGGGGCGCACGTGCGGTGAATTTCTCGTTACCCAGTTTATTGCGGCCGCCGTTTATGAACCCCTCCACCTTGGCGAGTTCCTTGGCGAGCCGTTCGCGCTCCTTGTCGAGATCGACAAGACCATCCATGAGCAGGAAGACTTCAACCGTCCCGACAACAACGACACCGGCGGGCGTCGGGTCATCGCCACCGGTGACGATCTCGACACGCTCCAGCTTCGCCAACAAACCGATACGCTCCGTATCCTCACTCAGTGCTTCACGGCGCTTGTCGTCGGCCGTCCTCAGGACCACATGGCCGCGCTTGCCGGGCGGGACGTTCAGGTCGGTGCGCAGGGAGCGGATCGCGGATACGACCTCGATCACATCGTTAAAGCGCGCCGCCTCGGCGGCCCAGGGCGCCGCGGCCGAGACGGTCGGGAAGCGCGACACCATCAGGAAGCCGTCGGTTCCAGGCAAGGCCTGCCAGAGTTCCTCGGTAATGAAGGGGATCACGGGATGGAGCAACTTGTAGCTTGTCGCCAGGGCGCAGACGGCCAGCCCTACGGCTTCCTGGCGCTGGGATTCATCGCGCAGCCGCGGCTTGATGGCCTCGAGGTACCAGTCGCAGAGTTCGTGGCGGAAGAACGAGTAACCGGCATAGGCCGCATCGTTCAGACGTCGCTTCTCCAGGTTCGTGTTGACCTCGGCGGTGACAGCGGCGAGACGGTTGAGGATCCATCGGTCCTCCAACTCGAGCGCCTCATCCCGGAATTCGAACGGCGCCGGCGCTCCAAAGAGTTCGCTCCAAAGAGCCTTGGCCGCCGCGGCCGGGTGATCCTCGTTCGCATGCAGGACATCGAGGTCGGCGCCGCCGGGCGACGAACCGGTCGCTGCGGCGCCGAGGTCGGCGGCGTCCCAATGACCGAGGATCAGCTTGGTGGCCTGGAAGACCTTGTTGCAGAAGTTGCGTCCGACCTCGAGGGTCTCCTCGCTGAAGAACGTGTCCTGACCCGTAGGCGTGAGCATGAGCATGGACATGCGCAGGGCGTCGGCGCCGTAGCTGTCCATCAGGCCGACCGGATCGGGGCTGTTGCCCAGGGTCTTGCTCATCTTGCGGCCCTGCTCGTCGCGGACGATGCCGTGGAAGAGCACCTCGCCGAAGGGCTTCTCGTCCAGGAAGTGATACGAAGCCATGATCATCCGCGCGACCCAGAAGAAAATGATATCCGGGCCGGTCACCAGCAGCGACGTGGGATGCCAACGTTTCACGTCCTCGCTCTCCTCGGGCCACCCCAGGGGAGAGAAAGTCCACAACCAACTGCTGAACCATGTATCGAGGACGTCGGGGTCCTGTGTCAGGGCGGAGGAACCGCACTCGGGACAAACCGTCGGTGTGTCCACGACGGAGATCTCCGCATCGCACCCGCCGCAATACCAGACGGGAATCCGGTGTCCCCACCAGAGCTGCCGCGAAATACACCAGTCGCGGATGTTGCCCATCCAGTTGTGATAGACGCCGACCCAGCGTTCGGGCATCAGTGTGACGGCTCCGCTCTCGACGGCCTCGACCGCCGGCACAGCCAGGTCTCCCATACGCAGGAACCACTGTCGCGACAGATAGGGTTCGATGATGGTCCCACACCGGTCGTGGTGTCCCACCTGGTGAACGTTCTTATCCTCACCGTCCAGGAGGTCCTGCTCGCGCAGGGCCGTCAGGGCCGCCTTACGCGCCTCGAAGCGATCCAGTCCGGCCAGCGCGCCGGCCGCCTCGTTCATCACGCCGCGCTCGTCCATACAGACGATTTGCGGCAGGTCCTGCCGGCGTCCCACCTCGAAGTCGTTGGGGTCGTGGGCCGGCGTGATCTTCACGAAGCCCGTCCCCTTTTCGGGGTCTGCATGATGGTCGCCGATGATGGGGATCTCACGCTCAGTCAACGGCAATCGCACGATCTTGCCGATCAGATGACTCCGCTCGGGATCGTCGGGATGAACGGCTACTGCCGTATCGCCGAACAGGGTTTCGGGACGCGTGGTGGCGACGGTCACGTGGCCCGAGCCGTCGGCCAGCGGATAGCGAATCCGCCACAGGGTGCCCTGGACCTCGCGGTGCTCCACCTCGTCGTCGCTGATGGCCGTCAGGCAGTGCGGACACCAGTTGACCAGATACAGATCGCGATAGATCAGCCCCTGGTCCTTCAGGGTCACGAAGCAATGGGCCACAGCGCGTGTGCGCGCCTCGTCCATGGTGAAGGCCTCTCGCGGCCAATCCAGGGAGCACCCTAATCGCTTGATCTGACCGACGATGATGTCGTGTGTTTGTTCTTTCCAGGCCCATGCACGTTCCAGGAAGCCCTCGCGCCCCAGTTCGGACTTCTGCAGTCCCTCCTTGCGCAGCAGCTTGGCGACCACGTTTTCGGTGGCGATGCTGGCATGATCTGTTCCGGGAACCCACAGGGTGGGCCGGCCGCGCATGCGCATCCAACGAATCAGCATGTCCTGGATGGAATTGCTGAGACAGTGTCCCATGTGAAGCACGCCCGTGACGTTGGGCGGCGGCAGGGTAATGACGAACGGTTCGCCTTCGGCACTCTCGTCGGGTGCGAAGAGCCCGGCGTCCTCCCAGGCTGCATACCAGCGTTCTTCTAGCCCGCTGGGGTCGTAGGTGTCCATATCCCTGATGTCGCTCACGATCGGCTCCCGGTAAATATGCAAACGCGCGACGCCGTCTGCGGCGACACGTCGGATTCACGTCCATTCGGCGAAGGAGACCCCTCCGACAGGAAGTCTGAAGTCTATGCAGATAATGCCGGGGGGTCAACCGTGCAACGCGAAGCGGCTTACGGCTTCCCCGATCGGGCCTTCTGAGCTACAATGGCCGTCTGATGAAAGATAGCGAATTCGGTCCCAGGCCCACTCCCGAAGACGCCACGGCACGCTGGCTCCGCCGCGGCGCCCTATATCTGCTCGCCCCCCTGCTGTTGATCCTTGAGATCCCCGTCGCCATTCACGTGGCCCAGGCGCCGACCACCGGCATGGCCGTCCACAATCTCACCGTGCGTACGATCGGTCCCGACAGCCCGGCCGCCCGCGCCGGCGTCCTGCCCGGCGACCGACTGCTGGCCATCGACGGCGTACCGGTCGCCACAATGGTCGACTACTACGTGGCCGTGGCCGGCCATTATGACCTGGAGAGCCAGACCTATCTCCTGCAACGGGATGACGCCTTCGTCTCGGCGCCCATCACACCCGGGCGTCCCTCACGGGCGCGCATCATCTGGAATTACGGCATGTCCCTGGCGGGCTTGTCGTTTCTGCTTATGGGCTGGTTGATCCTCGCCCGCCGCCACGACATGGTGGCCCGCTATTTCTTCGGAGTCTGCGCCACCTTCGCCTTTTTCCTGATGGATGTGCCCGACTGGCCATCCTATACGTACATGGTCGTCAAGGAGAGCGTGCGCGATCTGGCCCACCTGCTCCTGCCGGCCGTCTTTCTCCGCTTCTTCCTCTACTTCCCGGACCGCACACACCTCACGCCGGCCAATCTCCTACGCCACCGGCTGCTGATGCTGCCGGCGGTTCCCCTGTTCCTGTTGAGCCTCTTCGCCCAGGGCGCACGTCTCGACCCGGCATCGTCGCTGCTGGTCGCCTTGGTACAGCAACTCTCGGCCATCTATTTCCTGGTCTACCTGCTGGCGGGACTGGTCGTCTTCGCTCGAAAGGTCTTCCGCCGCGGACGTCCCGTGGAACACACCAAGATGCGGGTGGTGCTGCTCGGACTGCTGGCCGGTTTCGGACCGTTCCTCGCTGGGACCTTCCTCTTCAGCGCGGCCCCCACCTCGGCCGTGCCCCACAGCGAATGGCTGGGTTTCTCTCTAGTTTTGGTTCCCCTGAGCTTCGGGGTGGCGATCCTGCGCTACGGAGCCCTCGACCTGGAATACGTGGTCCGTCACAGCCTTGTCTACGGCGTCCTGACCGCCCTGGTGATCATGATCTACGTGATGTTGGTCGGCGGGCTCGGCCACGCTCTGACCTCCTATTTTCACAGCTCGGACCTGCCCATCGTCCTGATTACCGTCGTGATGCTCGCCCTGACGCTCAACCCCGTGCGCCATTTTCTGCACCGATGGCTGGATCGCACCTTCTACCCCGCGCGTCAGGCTACACGAGAGGCTTTGCATGAACTGAGTCGCGAGCTGTCCGATCTCGAAGAAGGAACAACCGCCCCCGACACGATGCTGCACGAACTTCACCGACTTTATCGACCCACCGGCATCGCCCTCTATCTCGAGCAGGACGGTTACCAGGTTTTCCGGGGTCTGCATGGGGTGGAAGGCCTGGAGCAACACGGGTTACATAAGTTTTCGGCCGACAGCACGCTGAGCCGTGTACTGATAACGGCCCATCGCCCCATCTACGCGGAGGAGCTGGACGGACTGGATACCGAGGCCGCCACGGACGAGGCCACTCGAGACCTGATCGAATCCTTGAAGGTTCAATTGCTCGTGCCGCTGATCACGGGGCTGAAGCTGCGCGGTTTCCTAGCCTTCGCCGCAAAGACCGACGGATCCCTCTATACCCAGGCCGATGTATCCAACCTGCACGGCTTCTCGATCCAGGCGGCGGCTCTGGTGGAAATCGGGCGACTGTATCAGGAGCGGCTGACGCGCAAGATGCTGGAAGCCGAGATGTCCGTGGCCCAGAGGATTCAGAGCAATCTGGTGCCCAACGAGCCCCTACGATTACGCGGAGCCGAGATCCTGGGCCGCATGGATTCCTGTCGCGAAGTAGGCGGCGACTACTTCGACTACTTCAAGATCGATCCCCAGACAGTCGGATTCGCCATCGCGGACGTGGCCGGCAAAGGCGTGCCGGCCGCCCTGGTCATGACCACGCTGCGCGTCGCCTTCCGCTCGGCTGCCGTTCGCCAGGAAGAGCCCGAGAGCGTGGTCGAATCGCTCAACCGTGTCATCTGCGGCCTCGGCGAGGCGGGCCAGATCATCAGCTTCTTCTATGGAATCTACAGCACGGCCGATCATCGACTGCGCTACGCAAACGCGGGCATGAATCCCCCCCTCCTCTTCCGCGCCGGCCAGGAGTTCGTCGAGCGCATGAAGAAGGGCGGCACCATGTTGGGGATAGACGGGAGCCATCGCTTCGCACGGGGCACCCTGGAGTTGAATCGTGGCGATTTGCTGCTCATGTATACGGATGGTCTGGTGGAACAACCGGATACCACGGGGGAATTCTACGGCGAACAGCGCCTCATCGACGACGCCCGGGACGGACGCGCCCAGGAGCTTCCGGCCCTGATCGACAGGATATTTGCCAACATCGACGCCTACGGCGGCCCCGATCAGTCCGACGATCGCACCCTCATGTTGATGCGGATAAACGATATAGCCTGATTTATGCCCATTCCGGCATTATTTTCGCTTAAGAGAGGTCTGATAGGGTCGATTCATAGGAAGTCCAATGAATCCGCAGAAATCATTCACCGTCATGGAGGGCAGTTGCAATGGAACCGATCACGGTCGTCATTGGCCTCTTCATCGTTGACCTGCTGTGGTGGCTCAGAAAGTAGATTCGAAGCCACACGGCAAGGAGCGAAAAATGAAGCAGGCCGTCTAGGGCCGGGCGCTTTCGAGACGCCCGGCCCTATAAATTTGCCTAAATAACATTGATTCGGATCAATAATCCATCGGGCTGTCAGATGTCCTCGTCGCCCGTCACCACTTCGGGCTCATCCTCCCAATCATCCCGCACCAGCACCAGAACCGCCGAATTGGGCACGATCAGGTACCGTTTGCTCTCGAAGGTGATCTCCACCGCCGATTTCCGGACGAATAGGACGAAATCCCCTTCCTGGGCCTGCAGGGGCATGTACCGGGTGCTGACCTCCCGGTCCTGCCAGGGTTCGTCAGGGCCTTCGATCAAATCGGGTAAAGGAATACCCGGCCCCACGGACACCACCCAGCCGCTTTGGGCCGAGCGGGCGCTCACGGCCGTGGCCGGGAGGTAGAGACCGGTGTTGGTCTTCTCCTCCCCGCTCTCGGGTCGGACCAGCAGGCGGTCGCCCACGACGATCAAACGCTTCTTAAGGGGAGACACGACTAGACACCTTCTTCTGTCCCGGTCTGGGCCCGTTTGGCTGCGGCCAAGTACTCTTCCATGGGATGCGCGCCGACCATCTTCTCGGCGATCGTACCGTCCGGCCCGACAATAAACGTGGTCGGGATGCTCGGCACACCCCCATAGGCGCGCACGATACCGGCGGTGGCCATGCCCACCGGGAATGTATACTGGTTCTTGCCGACGAAGGCCTTGACGAGGTCCGGGGCGCCTCGGTCGACCGACAGAGCGATCACACGGATACCCTGGTCGGCGTACTCCCGGTGGATCTTTTCGAGATGGGGCATGACCATCCGGCACGGTCCGCACCAGGTGGCCCAGAAGTCCACGATGACAACGTCGCCACGGTAGTCGGCCAGTTTCAGCTCGGCACCGTGCATGTCCTTCACTTCGAAATCGGTGCTGGGAACGACGGCGGCGATGGCCTCGACCGCATCGGTTGCGGCGGCCTCCTCGGCCTCTTCCTTGCAACCGGTCGTTACAAGCAAGGCGAGCAGCAGGGCGATCATCGTGGTCAACAGGAATGTGCGCTTCATGAAGTTCTCTCCCATCAGAGCATTTTGTCGATTTTCTCGATCATCTTGGCCTTGGTGGTCACGCCCACCTGCGAATCGGTCACGGTGCCGGCCTTCATGTACAGAACCGTCGGCACGGACATGACGCCGAACTTGGTGGCGTGGTCACGGGCGTGGTCCACATCCACATGAGCGACTTTCAGCCGCCCAGCGTATTCGGTCGCCAGTTCCTCGACGATCGGCGTCAACTGCTTGCACGGACCGCACCAGGTGGCGCTGAAGTCCACCAGGACGGGAACGTCGCTGTTGAGGATTTCCGCTTCGAAGGTCTCGTCCGTCACGTGAATCAGGTCGCTCATCATGCCTCCATCGGCTGACCGTCGACGACGGCCGGTCGTGTCATTGCGCGGCCGTCAAAACCCTCTCCATTATTTCGGAGAGGTCGGCCGCATTCTTGAAACCGGAAAAGCGTTCCAGTTCATTGCCTTGGGAATCGAAAAATATGACCGTCGGCATACCCACAACGCCGTACTTGCGATTGATCGCGTCGTTCTCGGGGCTGCGACGGGTCATGTCCATTTTAACAGCGACGAAGCGATCCGCAAGCTGCAGGATCTCATCCTGGTTGTAGGTCTTGTGATCCAGCTCGATGCAGGCGGCGCACCATTCGGCCCAAAAATCCATCATCACGGGCTTGCCGGATTCGGTGGCCGCCACAAAACCCGCCGCCTCATCCCCTATCCAGTCGGGCTCGTCGTGCGTGATCGCGGTGGTCGACGAACCGGTCCCGTCCGCCGGTAGCAGATCCGGTGCGAAGCCTCGCAGACCTCCCAACAGCGTCAAGGCCACACCCAGAATCCACAGGAATCGCATGATGCCCTTGTTCAATCCGTCGCGCGCTCCGGAATCGGGCGCCTGAGGTTTGAAGACGCCCCAGGCACTCACGCTCAACATCAGCGCGAGGCCGAAGAAGAGCAGCGGCGCCCAGTCAGGCAGCCAGGTCCGCAGGAACCACGGGGCCAAGGCGAAGAGGACGATGGCGAAGACGTGTTTCACCGTCTCCATCCAGCCGCCCGGAGGCAGCATACCGCCGAAGGTGCCGAGGACAATGAAGAGCAGTCCCATGCCCATGGCGAAGGTGAACAGGAGCCAGAATCCCAGGAACAGATCGCCGGTCGTGGCGACCCAGGTCAGCAAGACCACGATCACCGGCCCGACGCAGGGCGCGGCTATCAGTCCCATGGCCATGCCCATCAGCAAGGGGCCCAGAAAACCCGTGCGTCCGCCGCCGACCTTGGTGGTCAGACTGCTCGGCAACTGGATATCGAAGAGACCGGCCATCGACAAGCCCATGGCGAAGATGACGGCGGCCACGGCCCCCATGAATACCGGCGTCTGGGTGGCCTGACCGAAAGCGGCGCCGCCGGCCGCGGCGACCAGCCCAAGGGTCGAGTAGACCAGGGCGATGCCCAGCACGTACCACAGCGACATGATGAAGCCCTTGACGGGGTTCCCCTTGGCGTTCATGCCGATGAAACTGATGGTGATGGGGATCATGGGGAAAACGCACGGCGTCAGGCTGGCGAGAACACCACCGAGAAATACCATCAGGAAGGCCAGCCAGCTTCCGCCTTCCAGTGCCGACTGGAGACGCTCCTGCAGGCTGCCGCTCCCGGCTGAACCAACGGCACCATCGGACTCGCCGCCAAGGCCCTCGGCCAGCGTGACGACCAGTGAGCTGGTCGCCTCTGCGGGCGGGTAACAAAGAGCGGCGTCGCCTTCCTTGCAGAGCTGGTACTCGGCCTCGACGCGGATCGTCATCTCCCCCGCATCGTCGGGCAGGGTGACCGGGATCACGGCCATCACATCGCCATGGTAGTAGGGAATCTCGGCCTTGACCGGGCGGGGGAAGATGGCCTGCCCGAAGACGGACTGGGGCTCGCTCTCGAACACCATGGCCTGGAAGGTCGTGGTCATATGCGTACCCTCGGGCACATGGTAGACCACACCCAACTGGGCCGTCCCGCCGGCGACGACCGCATCGTCCAGCAGACGCAGGCTCACCGTCACCACTGGTGACTCGTGGGCCGACTCGTTCAGGGGCGAATCGAAAAGGCTGGCCGTGGCGAGCAACGGCGTGATCATCATCAGCGCCAGGGCCAGCAGGGTCGTCTGTCTGAATCGCGTCATGGCATACCTCTAAAAAGCCAGGGTCGATGCTTCGGCCATGAGTGACGGGCCGGGTCGAAACGTTACTCGGAAATCATTGCAGATGTTTTTCGCGCCTGCTGTCGATGTCGTAGATCTTCAGGACGCCGCCGTCGCTTTCGGTCAGCACTTCGGGAATCCCGTCGCCATCCATGTCCACCAGTTCGATGCGGGAGCCGAAGACTTCGTCTTCCCACTCTATCTCGCCGCCCCGGGCATCGATGATCTGGCCCGTGTTCAAGACGATCTCGGGAGTGCCGTCCCCGTCCACGTCGCCTACGGCCATGCGCGTGGCTTGGTACTCGTGCAGGCTGGTCCACTCGCGATTGAAGGACACACCGTCCAGATAGTAGATGCGGTTGTCCGCGTTGATCAGGATCTCCAGTTGCTCGTCGTCATCCACGTTGCCGGTGGTCAGGCTGTGCAGGGTCGTGAAATCGTTCGGGAGCGTTTCGAAACGCAGCGCATGGTCGCCGCTGGACCAGGCATAGACCATGGCCGAAGACGTCCAGGCGATGATCTCGTCGGTCCCGTCGCCGTCGAGATCTGCGGTCACGACCTCCTGAACCGTACCGTTGAGCTGCTTGCTGGTCCAGATGTCCTGGCTGCCCTCTCCGGTAATGTAGACAATGCGCACCAATCCGAAGCGATCGCCTATCACGATATAGGGCCCCTGCTCGTCCTCGAGGGATTCAATGCAGGCTATGTGGTCAAGGCGCTCGGATGCGGTCATGATGGAACGATAGTCCCAGTAGCCCAGTTCACCGGCCGCCGTTGCCGCGGTCGGGCCACAGACGACACACGTCCACAACACGATCGCGCAGAGTGTCTGCACATGTCGGGATAAATCATGACCGGATCGATAAGGGTGCGAGTGATGGTCGGACATCGAATCGCCTCTCGTTACGGGCTGTGTTTCATCAGGGGAGAAGATAGCGGGTTGCGGTGCCTACGTCCACAAACGAGAGGGTCAACAACGCGGGATTACGATGGGTTCCTGACGGATCGTTACCAGGGCAGGGGGAATCCCAACTGGATGTGGATGGAATAGTTGGAGAAGTCACGGCCTCCCCAGACATAGTTGCGCCATTGCGCCAGCCAGAGCATAACCACTTTATCGGTCAGATCGCGCTCGTAGCCCACCTGGATCACCAGGCTGTAGTACTTGTCCTCTACGTCGCCGGAGGTGAGGTCAGTGTCGGTCTCGTCTTCGCCTGAGGCTGCGGTGTCACCGGCCGCTGCAGACGGGGGCGGAAAATCGATGGCGGCTACGCCC
>DAOVZQ010000269.1 GCA_030635025.1 bacterium | reverse complement strand
CTTGACGGTGCGCAACCGCGCCGAAGTGGATGGTGACCGTCCCGGCGCCCTGAATCTGGTGCACCGGTTGTTGTCCCATGGTGTCGGCGGCTGTGACGCGGCCTGTGTGTCGCGCAAGCTGCGCAGCCTGGGCGCCGAAGTAAAGTTCGTCGATGATCCGCGCTTCCCCATGGACAACTATTACACCAACGGCCGGTTCTCCTTCGTTCGCCTGGAGACGGCGGCGGCCAACGGTATCGAATCCATGGTCCTGTTGCTGGATATGATCCAGCACGCCAGTTTCACCGCCGACGACTTCGTTGAGGAGTTGGCTGCCCAGGCCGAGATCGTGGGTCGAAGCGCCCACAGCACGCGAACACGGGCCGGTCGCATTTTCGCCGAGGCGTTGTACGGCGACCATCCGCTGTCCCGTCCCGCCGAGGGCGACATGGAATCCCTCGCGGGCATGACCTACGACATCCAGCGGCGCGTATATCACAGTGCCTTCGCGCCCTCAAACCTGATCTTCGCGGTGGTGTCGCCCTTGCCGCACGAGCAGCTCGCGGCTGTGATCGAGGAGCAGATGTCGGGACGCGGCTCGCCCAACGAGAGCATGCCGCCGGTGCCCGTCACCAATGAGGAACATCGCCTGACCGAATCGATCGGCGGCCAGATGGCCGCGGTACGGCTCGGCTCGTTGCTGCACATCGATCCCGCGGATGCTCCGGCCCTGGAGATGCTCGTGGCTGTCATGTCCGACCGGCTGGGCATGGACCTGCGCGAGACGCGGGGCCTGTCCTACAGCGTGGGCGCCTCGATCGGCATCCACGGAAGCGACGCCGAGTTCGCCGCCTGGCTGAATCCTCCCGCCCCGCGACTGGTGGAGGGGGAGGCGGCCCTGACCGAGGCGGTAAGGACGTTCGCCCCGGGATCGATTACGCAGGATGAGCTGGATGCAGCCAGGAGCGCGCGGCGCGGACGGCTGATGATGCGACGGTTGTCGAGCATTTCTCAGGCGTACTATTTGGCGATGGCGGAGCTTGATGGGGATGTGCAGGGGTATCTCGGTGGGCTTGATGTTTACCGGGACGTTGCTTTGGCGGATCTCATCAAGGTTGGGAGCAAGTATATGAGCGGGCTTCCTTTGATTACCGTCGTTGTGGACTGATTCGGGCGGGTCCCGTACGTGCAGGCGCACACGGAGCGGGACGTTCGGTTGGCCCCTTCAGGGGGCCGCCCTCACTTGGGTTCGCGCTCTCGAGAGCGCTCTCACACCCGCTCCGTGCGCGCCTGCACGTACGGGACCGGACACAGTCCAGACGAGGTGATCGGATGAAGACCGTTATATGTTTACTTCTACTGACTTGTATCGCTGTCGGGGTTAATGCTGAGGGTCTGCCCGTGTTGCATCAGGAAGTCGTCATCTGGCTGAATCCCGGTGAGCACTTCGTCAAGGTGAAGACGACGCTGTCGATCCCGGCGGGCGTCGACACACTCAAGATCAGCCAGCGTTGCCAGATCACGGAGCAGAGTGGCGGGCATATGGATTTTGCCTCCGCTGATCTAGAAGCTGAACGATGGACGCTGCCGCTCGAACCCAGTGTGTGTCATATCCGTCCCTCCAACGAACCCGATGCATACGAGTGGTTCTATCATTACAAGGGGTACTTCCTGGAATCGACCGCCGATGTCGTCTTCTCGCGCGAGAACGTGGGTCGCGAGATCCAGGCTACTGTAGGTGAAGAAGGGATCTACCTAGCACTGGAGGGTTGGTTGCCCTATTCGGATCAAGCCCTGAACACGTATCACCTAACGATCAAGACACCGACCGGCTGGGAGCCCGTCACGCAGGGCAAACGGGTTCGACACCATGACGACACCTGGGAAGTGATTACCGAATGGGACATCCCTAATCCTTCCGATGGTCTCATCCTGGTGGCCAACAAGTACCACGTGACCGAGCGACAGTTCGGGGACGTCACGTCCTACACGTATTTCCTGGCGGACGAACCGAAGCTGGTCGAGACCTACATGGAGCGCACCGGCGCGTACCTCGAGATGTACGGGGAGATGATCGGGCCGTATCCCTATGCCAAGTTCGCCACGGTGGAGAACTGGTTCCCGACCGGGTACGGCATGCCGTCGTGGACTTTGCTGGGTGGGACAGTGCTGCGGCTGCCGTTTATTCCGACGACGAGCTTTGGGCACGAGATCGCGCACAACTGGTGGGGCAATTCGGCGTTCGTGGACGATGTGGAGGGCAACTGGTGCGAAGGACTCACAGTCTATTGCGCCGACTATCACTACAAGTCGCTGGAATCGGACGAGGCCGCTCGGGAGTATCGGCGCAACCTGCTCAAGGACTACGTGGCCTATGTGAGGGACGACAAGGAAATTCCCCTGAGCGAGTTCCGGTCGCGACACAGCGGGGCCACGCGGGCGATCGGCTATGGCAAGGCGATGATGGTCTTCCACATGGTCGACCGGTTGATCGGGCGTGAGGCTTTCCTGGACGCCCTGCGCGAGGTATGGTCGTCGCATATGTACCAGCCGGTGGCCTGGAGCGGTTTCATGGACGCCTTCGGTCGGCTGGGCGATGTCGATCTATCCGATTTCGCCGACCAGTGGCTCACGCGCAAGGGGGCGCCGCTGATCAGTCTGGCTGCGGCCGAGTTGGACGGGGAAACCGTGACGGTGACCCTGATCCAGGATGATTCGACTTGGCGAACCGACGTGCCGGTGGTGTTCGAGCGCCGCGACGGTCCGATCGAACACATTGTGACCCTGGACGGCCCGGAAGTGTCTATATCCATCGAAGCACCAGGTGCGACGGCGGTTCACGTGGATCCGGACTACCATGTCTTCCGCCGTCTGCATCCGGATGAGATCGAACCGACCCTCAACCTGGTTCTGGGCGACACGGAACCGCGCTTCGTACTGCCGACGGGGTTGCTCGCCGGGGCGGGACGCACTTTCGCCGAGGACTGGATCGAAAGTGACGATCCGGTTGTCGTGACGACCGATGCGCCGTCCGACGGCCATGCCCGTATCCTGCTCAACCCGGATCCCGAAACGCTGGCCGCGTTGCTGCCGGCCGGGACACAGGTGAGCGGAACCCTGCTCTTCCTCGAAGGGCAGCGACACGACCTGAAAAAGTCCGATGCCGTGATGACCGTGCCGTCCCCGGACGAGCCCGGCGTGACCTGGCTGGTGGTGATCTGCCGGTCAGCTCCGCGTCTGGAGAAGCTGGCCGGGCGCCTCAGTCACTATGGCAAGTACTCGTATCTGATGTTCCCGGCACGCGGCCGGCCGCTCAGAGGAAACTGGCCCATCGCGGCCTCTCCCTTGAGCTTGACCCTGCACTGATGAAAAAGGAGACGACATGAAGACCAAGCTGACCGTCCTGTTCCTGGCCCTGATGATGGTGGTTGCTGCCCTGTCCGGTTGCGGAATGAGCAATGCCCAAAAAGGCATGTTGCTCGGCGGAGGCGCCGGTGCGGCCGCGGGTGCGGCCGTGAGTGATGACGATACCAAGGGAGCCGCGATCGGCGGTGCGGTCGGCGCCGTGGTCGGCGGTCTGATCGGCAACTACCTGGATCAGCAGGCCGAGGAACTCGAGCAGATTGAGGGCGCCACGGTCACGCGTGAAGGCGACCAGCTCATGGTGACCTTCGACAGCGCCATTCTCTTCGACGTGGATTCGTCGGACATGCGGACCGCGTCGGCCGACATGGTCCGATCCATGGCCGAGGTCTTGACCCGCTACCCCGAGACCGACATCCTTGTAATGGGCCACACCGACAGCACCGGTCCCGAAGTCTACAACTTGGATCTCAGCGATCGTCGCGCCGGCTCGGTGAGCGACCAGCTGCTGAACCATGGCGTGGCCGTTTCGCGCATCCAGGCCCGAGGTTACGGCGAGAACTCGCCCGTGGCCGACAACGCATCGATTTCCGGCCGGCAGCAGAACCGCCGCGTCGAGGTCGATATCAGAGTGAACGATGAATTCCGCGCGCGCGCAGCGGAGCAGGAAGGCTAGACCCATAACCCCGAGGTGGATCCGGTGAGCAAGTACGACACGCTTCAGCCCAAGTCCGTATGGAAGATATTCGGCGACATGTCCAAGGTGCCTCGCGGCTCCGGCAACGAGACCGGCGTCATCAACATGTTCAAGGCCTGGGCCGACGAACAGGGGCTCCAGTGGAGTGATGACGCGGTAGGCAACCTGCTGGTCCGGATCCCCGGCAGCAAGGGCCGCGAGAAGGTGAAGCCCGTTTTGATCCAGGGCCATGTGGACATGGTCTGTGAGAAGAACAGCGGCACCAAGCACGACTTCGAGGCCGACCCGATCAAGCTGATGGTCAAGGACGGCTGGGTCGAGGCCGAGGGCACGACCCTGGGCGCGGACAACGGCATCGGCGTGGCCATGGGCCTGGCCGTCGCCATGGAGAAGGGTCTGAAGCATCCGCCTCTGGAAGTGCTGCTGACCGTGGACGAGGAGCGCGGGCTGACCGGCGCCGCGGGTGTGCAGGCCGGCTTCTTCAAGTCGAAGCGCATGATCAATCTGGATTCCGAGGAGGACGCCGCCCTGTTCATCGGTTGTGCCGGAGGGCGCGATTCCGACATCACCGTCAAGAACAAGAAGGTGAAGCT
>DAOVZQ010000134.1 GCA_030635025.1 bacterium | reverse complement strand
TGAGTTCGTCGAGAATCTGCTCGCGGGCGTACGCTGAAGCCTCCGGACTCGAGCGCTCCCATTTCAGGTAGCGTTTCACGGCGCTGCGGAGCGCGGTATTCATCTCGGGCTCTATCTCCATGCGTTTCCTGAAGTCAGCGAGTTCCCGGGCGAACTGTCCCCGGTAGCCGTCTAGGGAGATGTCCCGCAACAGGTCCTTGAGCTCTTCGAGGAAACTTTCGGCCCGCGCCCGCGGCATGGCCTCCAGACAGGCGTCGCAGATCCAGGTAAGCTCCAGCTTGTTGCGGGTCCACGGATACGTCACCGCCGTCTGCTTGTAGAAATTGTGCAGGATGGGTTGCACGAGGCTGAGCGGATTCTCGTAGGGACGTAGGCCGGCAAGGGAAAGGACACGGGCGCCTTCGCGGAAATCGGGCGCGGGTACGGCCACGTTGGTGGGGGTCAGCATGCCGGGCACGATTCGTTCGCCGCTGATGCGCCAGCCCCGGAAGAACGTGACGAAGGCCTTCACGAACAGGGTGCGCCAATCGATGGCGTGATCCTCGTCGGGGACCACGCCTCTTTCGCCGGCGTACTCCCGAATCCTTTCCCAAACGCTCAGGTCGCTCACGAAGGCCAGGCTCAGGGCGCCCATGCCGGGGCGGAACGCTCCGAAGCGGGGCAAGACCGGCGTACCGTGGGGATGGCCGCTCAACGCGATCAGCCAGTAGATCGTGGCCATGAGTTCGTCGCGGTCCCGCGACATGATCTCCGGATCCCACAGAACCATCAGCAGATCGAAATGCTTGCCGGTGTTTGTGTTCACGCTGATGCGGTAGATTCGCTGATGGTGACGGACCGCCGTGCGGCCGATCCAGATGCCTCCCTGCGGCACCTCGCGCATATCCAGTATTTCCCCGCCGGTGGTCAGGCGCACCGATTGCTCGAGGAAGGTCGTGCCCACGAGGGATTCCTTGACGCGGGCGATCTCCGCCTCTCCCAGTCCGTCCTGGAACAGGATCTTGTCCTGCCAGGCCGCGTCGCCGTGATAGGGCTGCGCCGCCGAGAGCCACTCCTCGTACCAGTCGCCCAGGGACAGGACCGTACGTTCGGCCTGCTCGGAGATCACGGGATCCTCACGCAACAGGATCCAACTGACGAGTTCGTCGCGGACGACCCGGTAGTAGCCGGGATTGAGGCGCACGAATTCGGCCAGCAGGGTGAAGATGCCCTCGAATTGTGAGTGCATCACCGCGTCGGCCGGCCAGGTCAGTTGCAGACGGTAGGCGTGAAGACGTCTGCGGAAGGCGTCCAGGCGGCGGCCCTCCATGCCCTCGTGCGTTATGGCCTCGATGGTGTCGCGATCGAGAAAGGGGAGGCCGGAGTTGAGGAACTTGGGGCGCACCTCACTGTAATCGGGCGCCGGTTCGTCAAGCAGAAGGCTGCGATAGGCATGGCAGCGCACGGCCATCTCGGGGTGTCTGGACAGGGCTTCCAGCCGGCGGCGGATCAGTTCCGAGGTGCGGTGGTCGGCGATATCCAGGGCCTTGTCCAGCTCCACGATCGACTTCTGTGTCCGTTCGCCGCTGCCGAAGAGCGCCTCGCGACACAGATCGTGGATACGGGGCAGACGAGGGTCGGTCATCGACGGCAGAGTGATCGGATCGGGTAGGGTGCCGACGCCGTCGCGCATAGGCAGGCACACGTGGGGTGTGAACGGCGCGTAGGGCGTGTCCCAGCCGTCGCGCACCGGGCAGAAAGCGGCCAGGGCCGGGTTGCCCGCCCACAGGCCGGGCTGGCGGGCCAGGCGGCCGAGGTCGATCGTGTCGTCGGCCAGTTCGTAGAGCAGATCCCCGACCCGCACGTAGTCCGCGTCCACTCGTTCCACCTCGAGGTCGTGGTCGTTGACCTCGTCGTGCAGACACCCCTCACCGGAGGTGATGTCAGTCTCCAGGATGCCGAGGTCGCGGAAAAACCAGCGGGGGATACGCAGGGTCAGTTCGCCGAGGTCCAGGATCACGGTGTCGCTCAGATACAGCTCGTCGACGATTTCCTGGAAGTTTTTCTCGATGATCTTGCGCCGGAACGATCCCTTGGGTGTCAGTTCCTCCCTGTCCTCGCTGAAATCCCGGTCGAGTACGGCGAAGTTGACGACACGTTCGTAGGCCAGCAGATCGCGGTTGGCCGCGGTGACGATGCGGTGGAAATAGTCCCGTGCAACTTTCCCGGCCGGATCGCCCTGCAGCACGGGATCCTCGGGGTCGGGAACAATCAGCAGGACGTTGTCCGCCCGGTGGTCGCCCACCAGGAAGACGCGCTTGATGCCCGGCACCTCCACGTAGCGCTGTTCCACGCGACGCGGGGCCACGGTCTGGCCGCGCGCATTCTTGTAGATGTCCTTGATGCGGTCGACGATCTCCAGGTGGCCGTTCTCGTGACGCGCAAAGAGATCACCGGTCGACAACCAGCTGCCGTCGCCCGGGCGGTTGTCCTGATCCAGATAGCTGGCGATGTAGGGGCCCGAGATCTGCATCTCGCCCTGGTCGGTGAGTCGCACGTTCACGCCGGGCAAGGGCAAACCGACCGAGTCGTCCCGGTAGTCGCCGGGAGGCGTCATGGTGATGCCGCCGGTGGCTTCGGTCATGCCGAATCCGCTACAGAGGTCCACACCGTATCTCTGGAAGAAGCGGAAGATCTTGGGGTCCAGATAACCCGCGGCCGAGATTCCCCAGCGCAGTCGATCTCCAGCCACGGCCCGGAAATCCTCTTCAGTCATGATACTTTCGCCACGGGCGTCGCGGTGGGCCAGACAGCTCTCGCTGATCTGCGTCCAGCGCAAGGGTATGCTGATCAACCCGGTGGGCCGCATCAGTTTCAGCAGCGCCAGAAGCGAAGAGCGCGATGTGTTCCCCACGAAGACATAGGCTCCGCTCCAGAACATGGAACCGAGCATTTCCAGGTAACGACCGAAAGTGTGGAAGAGGGGCAGGTAGCAGAGCATGACCTCGTCGCGGCCCACGTCGGGCAGGGCGGCGGCTCGCGCGAACCGTTTCGAGACGAGATTGAGCAGTGAGAACTCGACCCCTTTGGGTCGGCCTGTACTGCCCGATGTGAACATGACCGTGGCGACGTCGTCCAGGCCCAGGCGAGGGTGTGCCGCCAGGATTCTGTCGATCTCGGGGGGAGCGATGCCGGCGCAGGTTTTCTCGATAGGGATGGCCGAGCCGCCCCCGAGCGGTTTATCGGCCAAGGTGAAATGGCTCACATCGGCACCGGACGCTTCGATAGCCCTCTTCGCCGTTTCGGCTTCAGCGACGCCACCGCTCACGACGATGTTGATGTCGAGTTCTCCGATGATCCACGCGAAGGTCTCGGTGTCCGTTTGAGGCGCAAGCGGTGTGACGAGGATGCCGTGCAGCAGGCAGGCCAGGTCGCAGAAAACACCGCGCGGCCGATTGGGAGTCAACAGGGCTACGCGTGGTTGGGGACGAGTGGAAATGAAGGTGGCGGCATAGGCGCGGGCCTTGGCGCGGGCGCGATTATAGCTCCAGTCGGTGCTGCCTTCCTCGGTTGGCCGGCGTAACCAGATCCGATCGGGATGCTCCGCAACACGCTGGTCCAGCAGGGTCTCCAGTGTATAGTCGCTGCTGCGCACGGCGGCGATGGCCACATCCGCCCATCTGCGGCGGGCCTCGTCGTCCGGCAGGGCCTTCAGGTAGGTGGGACGGCGTGACTGGTCCAGGAATCGATGCCAGATATCGGAGTCGGTTGTATTTCGCTCAAGGGTTTCTTCGGCGGTATCGAGCAACTGGGTGGCCGTCTCTGTGGCTTTAGCGGCGTCCCAAGCTTCGAGCTTCAGCAACAACGCATTTGAGGAGTCGACCATGACAATGTCCGTTTGTTAGGGGGTTGGTTTGACCGTCTGCACAATAGATCATGGTCATCGACAGAGGAAGGACAAATGCTGCGCGCCCAGTCTGTCGTATCAAGGCGGCAAGTGTTTAATGATTTATGAATAAACGAGTTGCGAATCTCTTTTGCGAGACTCGATGAGGTCTCATTGGATGATATTTATGTCACAACCCCATGAATTCGGGGTTTCGAAAATTCTAAACAAAATAAGATATGTTTGATTTGAGTTCGTCTCCCCACTGATATAAAATTGCTGTGGCTCAAGTCGATATTATTGCTCCTGTTTTATGAATTCGAACGACTCGCTGGGTCCGGCGTGGGGTTTTTCATGGGCAAACCGAATCCAACCCGAACGCAGCGCCGGAGTGCGGACGTGGACCGTCCCGCCGGTCAAGCCCCGGCCAAGGCGTCACCCGGCAAGTGTATCCATTGTGGACTGGATCTGGCTCGGACTCATCGCTCCCAGGACGGCCCCTTCTGCTGCCAGGGCTGTCAGACCGTCTACCATCTGATCAACGAGACCGGACTGGAGCAGTTCTACGACCTGCGTCCCAGTTCCATGGCTCCACCGCCCGATTTGCGTCCGGACAATCTCGCTTGGCTCGAACTGATGCTCGCCGACCCCGACCATGATATGGGTGACGGGCTCGTGCGTCTGCGTCTGGATCTGCAGGGGGTGCATTGCGCCGCCTGTGTCTGGTTGCTCGAGCAATTGTTCGCGCGCCGGCCGGCCGGCCGTTCCCTGGTCATTAATCCCGCCCTGGGCACCGTCGATCTCCTCTGGGACACGAAGCTCGGCGATCTCGGTGAGTATGCGACCGATATCGAGCGGTTCGGTTATCGTTTCGGGCCGCCGCGCAAATCGCGCAGCCCCGGTTCGCGCTCCCTGCAGATCCGCATGGGGCTCACCATTGCGGTCGCATTGAACGTGATGATGTACAGCCTGGGTTATTACTTCGGCCTTACGCCGGAAGAGAGCGGTCCGGCCTACGTGCTTTTCGGACGTCTGAGTCTCGTCTTTTCGGGCCTGATCGTATTCGTGGGCGGTTGGCCCTTCATCATCGCCGCCTGGCGGGGGCTTCGCAGACGGGTGGTTCATCTCGATCTGCCCATCGCCTTAGGCATGTTGCTCGGTTATGCCGGTTCCGTGGTGGCCTATTTCACCGAGGGTCCCGAAGCCGCCTACTTCGATACGATCAGTATCTTCGTGGCGCTGATGCTGGTCGGACGCTGGCTGCAGGAGTGGGTCCTGGAAAAGAATCGCCATGCCCTGCTCGAATCGGGAGGCATCGCCGATCTCTATGCACGACGCTTTGGGGGGGGACGGTTGCATGCGGTCGCGGCCGCCGAGATCGTCAGCGGCGACGAATTGTGGATCGCCCCGGGAGATCTGGTGCCCGTCGACGGCGTGCTCATGCAGCGGGAGGCCCGGATCTCCCTGGACTGGATCACGGGCGAGTCCGACTCCCAGGATCGTGAGCCCGGCGAGACCGTGCCTGCCGGTTCGTTCAACGCCGGTGAACAGGGTTTTCGCGTGGGAGCGGCCGAGAACTTTTCCGATTCCCGTCTGCACGAGCTGCTGCGCGTCCATCGCACCGAGCGGGACGAGGGACCAGACTGGTGGCACAAGATATCGACGATCTACGTCGTGGCGGTTCTGGTCCTGGCCTCCGTGGGCTTCATGGCCTGGAGCGGATCGGGCCTACGCAAATCCGTCGAAGTCTCCGTGGCGATCCTTGTCGTGACCTGCCCCTGCGCCCTGGGTCTGGCTGTTCCGTTGGCGCGTGAACTCGTGCACGTCGCCCTGCGCCGTCACGGTGTGTTGCTGCGCAGCGAAACCTACCTGGACCGGGCCCTGCGCATCCGAAAGATCCTCTTCGACAAGACCGGTACCCTGACCCGCGGCCAACTCACGTTGGACGACGCCTCACGCCATGAGTTGCACTCCCTCCCCCTTGACCAGCGCACGGTTCTCTGGAACATGACCAGTCGCAGCAACCATACGGTGAGTCGGTGCGTCTCGGCGGTCTTGAGCCTTGCGGCCGACGCTGTTTCCGAAGGGGACGCAGACCTTGATCCCGGGGGGGACGGTGTACGCGAAGTGAGTGGCCAAGGGCTGCTATGGGAAAACGACGAGGGGCTGTGGCGCTTCGGTAGGCCCGCCTTCGCCCTTGCCGATGGGCCACAAATTGAAAAAACAGTGGAACGGTCCGTTTTCAGTCTCGACGGGAAGCCTCTCGTGGGCTTAGACTTTGCCGAGGAAATAAAAAAAGACGCTTCGGACGAAGTGGAGACCCTGAGAAGCATGGGATACACCGTCCACGTACTCAGTGGGGATGCCCAGGTCCGTGTATCCCAAACAGCCTCGACTTTGGGGATTCCCCGTGAGAGGGCCGAGGGCGGTCTGACGCCCGAGACGAAAGCGGCTCGTGTACGGGAACTCGATGAAACGGACACGTTGATGGTGGGAGACGGCCTGAACGACAGTCCGAGTTTCGACGAAGCCTGGTGTGCCGCCACGCCGGCGGTCGACCGCGCCATCTTACCCCACAAAGCCGATTTCTATTATCTCGGCGATGGCATTTCCGCTGTCCGTCGCACCCTGCAGGCAGCCGCTCGTCTCCGTCGAGTCCAACGAAGTAATCTTGTTTTCGCCGTGGCCTACAATCTGGTGGCCGTGGCTTTTTGTCTGAGCGGATTCGTCACGCCGGTTTTCGCCGCCGTGTTGATGCCCCTCAGTTCGGTTTCGGTCGTCAGTCTGACGGCCCTGCGTCTGGCCGGCGGGAGATCCACGTGGATGTCCTGACGGCAACCATATTCGTCAGCCTGATCCTCGTACTCGGGGGGCTGGTGCTGTTCGTTTGGCGTCTCCGGGCCGGAGACTTCGAGCATGGAGACCGGTTGTCGCTGTCGCCGTTGGACGACGACGAGGGTCTCGACGACGATCAGGAGTCTGAAGAATCGGATGAGGAATCATAGAATCAACAACCCCAGGAGAGGGGGCTCCGTGCCATC
>DAOVZQ010000234.1 GCA_030635025.1 bacterium | reverse complement strand
CGGCGGGCGGCACCTCGTACGTCACGTCCCCCAGGGGATAGCGCAACGACGTGTAATGAAAGTCCCCCTCGGCAACGGCCGGCGTTTCTTCGCCGATGGGCAGCAGGTCCCCGTACTTGATGGCGTTCTTATGCGAGGTGGTGGGAACATACAGAGGGAAGTGGGGCGTGAGACTGGTTACCCGCCCGTCGTTACGCTGGTAGGCGACGATGTGCATGACCTGGCTGACCGCCAACGCGAGGACCAGCACGATCGGCAGCAAGGCCAGCCAGCGGGCGCGCGGCCGGAACCTTCGCGCCAACAGGAACAGACCGATCTCCAGGGCCACCACGACCAGGAATCCCGCGACGGCCGTGTACAGGGTGGACTCAGGCAGCCCCAGCCCCTCGTAGTCGTGAATGATGTAATCCAGCCAGAACAGGTCGATGTGGAATTTGACGAGGTCGTAGACGAAGCTGTCCAGCAGCAGATAGAAAACGAAGATCGCGATGACCGACCCGCTCAAAAACGAGGCCAGCCTCCCCGCCGGCAACAACAACAAGTGGATGATCGAGGCGAGAACCAGTATGGGCAGCATGTAATAGCCCAAGATCACACTGACCGCGTAAAGCAGGGTCACACCCGAAAAATCCACATCCAGCAGATTGCGGGTCATGAGTGCGGCGACGACCGGCGTGTTGAGCGCGATGACCACCAACAGGTAGCGGTACCGGTTCGCGAAGGAACCTAGCGTCCTGGCCAGCCACGCCTTCACCCGATGATCCCTTCCCGTTTCAGAAGTTTCACAACACCAAGGAAATCGAGGAGGAGAGACCCACGGCCTCTCCTCCTCCCGGTCTTCAGTCGGCTCAGGAGCCCTTGCTGTGCATCAGATCGAGCAGGTCCACCACGCGGTTGGAGTAGCCCCACTCGTTGTCGTACCAGGACAGGGTCTTGAGCATGTTGCCCTGAATGACGCTGGTGTACTCGCTGTCGAAGATCGAGGAATGAGGATCCCCGACGATGTCGCTGGAAACCAGCGGCGCTTCCGAGTACTTCAGGATCGACCGCAGGCGGTCGCTGTTGGCGTGGTCGCGCACGGCCTCGCGCACCTGTTCCACGGTCACGTCCTTGGACATGATCGTGACAAGATCGACCACCGAGCCATCGGGCACCGGCACACGCATGGCCATGCCGTCTAGCTTGCCTTTCAGGTTGGGCAGCACCTTACCCACCGCCCGGGCGGCGCCCGTGGTTGTGGGAATGGTGTTCTCGGCCGCGGCGCGCGAACGCCGCCAATCCGAATGGGGCACGTCGGCCAGACGCTGGTCGTTGGTATAGGCGTGAACGGTGGTCATCAGCCCGTACTCGATACCGAACTCCTTGTCCAACACGTAGGCCAGGGGCGCCAGACAGTTGGTCGTACAGGACGCGTTCGAGATGATCACATCCTCCGCCTTCAGATCTTTCTCGTTGACGCCCATGACGATGGTCGCGTCGATCTCATCCTTGGCGGGCACGGTCAACAGGACCTTCTTGCAGCCGGCGTCTATGTGCTGGTGGATCTCGGCCCGCTTGCGGAAGCGGCCGGTGGCCTCGACCACGTAGTCGACACCCAGGTCTCCCCACTTCAACTTTGTGGGATCGGACTCCTCGGTCATCTTCACCTTCTGATGGTGAGTGACCATGAAGTCGCCCTCCATGTTGGCCACGCCCTTGAACGGGCCCATGACGGTGTCGTGCCGCAGCAGGTAGGCCAGGGCCTCCGAGTCGGCGAGATCGTTGATGGCCACAACCTCGCAGTCTTCCTTGTTGTTCAGCAGCCGGAAGACCGCGCGTCCGATGCGACCGAATCCATTAATGCCGATTCTCATGACATGACCTCCCGAGTACGGATCAGACCGGCCATCTTGCGGGCGGTATCCAACATTCTATAGGCGTAGGCCCAGCCGTTGTCGTACCAGATCACGCTCTTGAGCAGGCCGTTCTCCAGGGAGATGGTGGCCTGCGCGTCGAGGATGCCGGAACAGGAATTGCCGATGATATCGCTCGATACGATGGGCTCGTCGGTATATCCCAACAACCCGCTGTAACGACCTTCGGCGGCCTCGGCGAAGATGGCGTTGTATTCCTTCGCCGTCAGCGGCTTCTCCAGTTCCACGACCAGATCGATGTTCGAGCCGGCGGGTACCGGCACGTTCAGCGCCATCCCATCGACCTTGCCCTCGAGTTCGGGCATCAGTTCCATGACCGCATGAGCAGCCCAGCTGGCGTTGGGAATGATATTCTGCGCGGCCGACCGACTCCAGCGCAGGTCGCCACTGGCGCTGTCGCTGAGCTGCTGGTCGCTGGTGTAGGCGTGAACGGTGGTCATCGAGGCGCGTCGCACACCCACCGTTTCGTTGAGCACCTTGAGGGTCAACGCCAACGCGTGGCAGCTGCTGCTGCCGTTGGAGATAATGCGGTCATCCGCGGTCAGATCGCCGTCGTTGACACCGTTGATGACCATGCGGTCGATCTCGCCCACCGGCGGCGTGGAAAGGATCACGGCCTTGGCGCCCGAATCGAGGTGTTTCTGCAGTTCCTGGCGCGTACGGAACATGCCCGTCGCTTCGATGACGATATCGACGCCCAACACGTCCCAGGGGATGTCGCCCGGACGCGAGCCGTGCACAACGCGTGTGCACTGCCGCTCGGTCATGAGATAATGACCCTTCTGCTCCAGTTCACCTTCGAACACACCCTCCACCGTGGTGTTCTGAAGAAGATAGGCGAGGGTTTTCACGTCGGCGATATCGCTGACGGCTGCGAATGTCAGATCGGGTTCATTGTGACCGATACGGAACATGTTCCGGCCCAGCCTGCCGAATCCCATGATTCCCAGCTTAACGGACATGACTTACTTCCTTCTGTCTGAGGTCTCTGAGTTCGTTGGGGAGTATATGTCCGGTTCGGCCGAATCACAACCGTCAGCTGGATATAAGACTAGAATTCGTCCGGGTTGCGGGCCCAGGCCCGAAGCCCCATATTATGCGGCCAGTGGAAATATGCCGCCCGACAGGAGTATCCATGCCTACATACGAATATCAATGCACCCGTTGCAATCATGAGTTCGAGCTTTTCCAGTCGATCACCGACAAGCCGCGCTCCCGCTGCCCCCTTTGCCGCGGCAAGGTGATCAAGCTGATAGGCGGAGGCGTCGGCATCTCCTTTAAAGGGTCCGGATTCTACGCGACGGATTCGCGTCCCGGGAAGAAGGACAGTACCAACAGCGAGTCGTCTGTAGAGAAGACAGGGGACTCGTGAGGATGGCACTTCGTGGATCGCTCTCGAGTCCCCTGTCTTCTCTACAGCCAACCCGGTAGGCTGCCCTCCTTCTCAGACGCTGGCCCGTAACATAGACTCACACCTTCAGTCATTGTAGGATGTGCATCCCCCTACCAGCTCGGAGGATGTGGCATGGATGACGGCACCGTCGGCGTGACGATTGAAGGGCGCAAGGTCTTTACGATTTCCGGCTCGCCCCTGAGCGAAGTTCTGGCCAATCCCGGGCTGGACTCGGGCGGCCGCATGGATCCCGTGGTGATCGGCGTCGTCAATGGGCAGCGAACCAGTCTCAACGAGCCCCTTTGGGGCGACGAGACCATCGGGCTGATGCATCTTTCCCATCCCAAGAGCCAGTCCACGATCGTGCGCACTCTATGCTCGGTGCTTGCGATAGCCTGCGACGACATGTTCCCCGCTCACCCGGTGATCATCGATTATTCCTATGGCGGAGGCATGTTCTGCCGGCTTCGTCGCGACACCCGTGTCACCGCGGCGGAGTTGTCGGGCCTCGAGGATCGCATGCGGGCCCTTATCGCCGAGGACCGGCCGCTCATTCCCCGCATCTACGGCCAACGCACACTCATACGTCTGCTGCGCGGTACGGGGCGTGAATACAGCAAGCTTGCGGCCCGGCATGTGATGCCGGGATCGGCCGTGTTTTGCCAGGCCGCGGACAGCCGTCTCATCTTCCAGGGATTGCACCTCCCCTCGACGGGTCTGCTGAGGGCCTTCGAGCTCAGGCGTGAACCGCCGGGATTCGTGCTGCTGCCCGGGGTGGCCGGACGTCCCGACGAAACGACCGGGTTCGTACCACAGCCCAAGCTCTTCGAGACCATGCAGGCGTATTCGGGCTGGACCGCCGACCAGGGTCTGGCCGACCTCGGCTCGATCAACCAGATCGTCGAACTGGGACATACCAAGGAACTCATACGCATTTGCGAGGCGCGGCACGATCAGGCCGTGGTGGACATCGCGCGACGAGTCGCCGATCTATCGGCGGACGGACGCCTGGTGCTGATCGCCGGGCCGTCGAGCAGCGGCAAGACGACATTCGCCAAGCGGCTTGCGCTGCACTTGCGCGTGATGGGACTGCGTCCCTTCGCCTTGTCCATGGACGAATACTTCGTCGACCGGAACCAGACACCGAAAGACGAGGGCGGCAACTACGATTACGAGACCCTGGAAGCGTTGAGGCTCGACCTGCTCAACGAGCATCTGGGCGAATTGCTCGCCGGCCGGGAGGTCAGACTGGCCTCATACGACTTCGGCTCCGGCGCCGCCGGCCTCCGGTCCGACGTCACGCGTCTGCACCCCGGCGAACCGTTGATCGTGGAAGGTATTCACGCCCTGAACCCCCGCATCGGCGAATTAATCGATCGGCGGCAATGTCTGCGCGTGTACGTTTCCGCGCTCTGCCATACGAACATCGACGACATCACCTACATGCCCACGCGATTGACCCGGCTCTATCGCCGCATCGTTCGCGACGCACAGTTCCGCGGCTATTCGGCCGCCCAGACCCTGCAGCGCTGGCGAAGCGTTCGTGAAGGCGAGCACAAGCACATCTTCCCCTACCAGCAAAACGCAGACGTCTTCTTCAACACCGGCCTGGCCTACGAACTGGGCGTGCTGAAGATGTGGGCGGAGCCGCGCCTGGCCGCGGTCCCTCCCGAAGATCCCGCCTACGGACGAGCCCGGACGCTGCTGGACTTCCTGAGTCTGCACCTGCCCGTGGACGCACGGCTGGTGCCTCCCACGTCGCTGTTGCGGGAATTCATAGGCGATAGCGGTTTTGGGTACTAACCGGGGATCAGGGCAGCAGGAAGGTTTCGCGGATCTGCTTACGCGCCAGCTTGAGATTGT
>DAOVZQ010000437.1 GCA_030635025.1 bacterium | reverse complement strand
GTTTGCCAAGTGTAGTGGCCGACGGCCTCGTCGTCGCCCTTGCCGTGTGCCTGCGCCACGAAGGTGTTGCTGATGCGACTGAGGTTGTTGAACAGACTGTAGGCGGCCCATGTGAGCATGCCGCCGAGCCCGGCCGCGCCCAGCGCCAGGCTCGAGAAGTGCCCCAGGAAGATCGTGTCGACGGTCCACATGAGCGTCATCGACAGCGTGGTCATCACGATAGGCGTGGCTAGCGCAACGATTTCGCGTCCATGTTGGATGCGTGTCAAATCCAGAAATGTTCGTTTCTTCTCGCTCATGATCTCCGCAACATAGGTGGACGACTCTTCATTAGACAAGAGCTGCTTGGGTTGTAATGGATTTGGAACGGCCTATGTGGAGGTCATGCAGGTGTGCAGGGCTTTCGCCGGGCGTCCGCAGGAGCTCGAAGCCATGGATGGCGAAGTGCTCCGAAGGCCGAGCAAGAGGACGACAGGATGTCGTCATCGAGCGCCCCGGCGAAAGCCCTGCACACCTGCATGACCGGCCCAGCATCAGACCGCTCCATATCCATTCCCATTCAAGGAGCGGTTGCCTTGGAGTGAGTGGTCCGCTACGTTGCGAATTCGTTGTTGTTGCAAGCTGAGGATGATCCGGATATGACGCTGATAATCAAACCTGCCGCTGGGCCTTTGTTGGGGACCGTTCTGGTGCCGGGGGACAAGTCCGTTTCGCATCGGGCGGTTTTGTTTGCGCCGTTGGGTGCCGGTGAAAGCCGGGTGCGCGGGTGGCTGGAGGCCGAGGATACCGGGCGGTCGTTGACGGCCGTGGAGGGTCTGGGGGCTTCGGTGCGGCGCGAGGGCGGCGATCTGGTGATCGGGCCGGGATCGTTTCCCGGTGTCGGGCCGGTCGGACCCGGTACACCCTTGGTCGATATCGACTGCGGCAACAGCGGCACCACCACGAGACTGTTGATGGGGTTGCTGGCCGGACGGCGCGTGCACGTGCGGCTGGACGGCGACGCGAGTCTTCGTTCGCGGCCCATGGCCCGGGTGGTCGATCCGCTGCGGTTGATGGGGGCGCGTATCGTCTACGAAGGGGAAGAGGGGCGCCTGCCCGTCCTCGTGGAGGGGGCGAACCTGACCGGCATCGACTACCCCCTGCCCGTGGCGTCGGCCCAGATCAAGTCGGCCGTGTTGCTGGCCGGGCTCTGCGCTTCCGGCGAGACGACCGTTTCCGGCGGCGGGGCTTCGCGCGACCACACGGAGAAGATGCTGGCGGCCATGGGCGCCGGGCTGGATTGCAGGGAAGACCGCGTTACCCTGAAACCTGATTCGTCTCTGCGGCCTCTGGATATGACAGTGCCTGGAGATCCGTCGAGCGCTGCCTTTTTGTTGGCTGCTGCGGTATTGGTCCCCGGCAGTTCGGTGACCGTTGCCGGAACGATGCTCAATCCCACCCGAACGCGCTTTCTCGACACCATGGCGGACATGTCGGCCGATCTGGAGATTCGCCCGGACATATCGGAAAATGTCGAACCGGTCGGTGAGGTGATCGCCGATTACGGTGCCCTGAGAGCCTGTGAGATAGCGGGTCCGGGTATTCCCGCCCTGATCGACGAGTTGCCCCTGCTGGCCGTGCTGGCGGCTCGCGCCGAGGGGACGACCCGCATCCGGGACGCCCGCGAGTTGCGCTACAAGGAGTCGGACCGCATCGCGACGACGGCGGCGGGTCTGCGTGCGATGGGCGTCGAAGTGGTCGAGTACGAGGACGGGCTGGACGTGGTCGGTTGCCCCGGCGGGTTTCCGACGGACGATGTCGCACGGATCGTCACACACGGCGACCACCGCATCGCCATGGCCTTCGCCGTGGCGGGACTGGCCTCGCGCGGGGGCGTGGCGCTGGACGACGATGCGTGCGTCGCGGTATCATTCCCGGAATTCTTTACGGTCTTGAGCGAACTGCAGGGTGGAGGAGCGCAGTCATGAGATACCTGCTCGCGGGAGAGAGTCATGGTCGGGCCCTGGTCTCGGTGATCGAGGGGTTTACGGCCGGATTGCGCCTGCGCGAATCCGATCTGGATTATGAATTGGCGCGTCGCCTGGAAGGCTACGGCCGCGGTCCGCGCGCCCAGTCCATCGAGACGGACGCCTGCCTGATCCCGGCGGGGTTGTGGAAGGGCAGGACGCTCGGTTCGCCCCTGGCCATCGTGATCAAGAATCGCGATTTCGACGCGCGCGGCGGCAAGCCGCACCCCGATTGGCCTTCACCGCGCCCCGGTCACGCCGATCTGCCCGGACGCATACGCTACGGCTACGACGGCTTCGCGCCCGTGGCCGAGCGTGCGAGTGCCCGCTCCACCGCCGGTGTGGTGGCGATCGGCGCCTGCGCCAAGAAACTGCTTCACGATCTCGGGATCGAGGTTTGGAGTCACACCACGGCTCTTGGCGGCCTCACGGCGGCCGGACCGGAGCCCACCCTGCGCCGCCTGCGCCGTGTGCGTTCGGGTACGCCCCTGCGTTGCCTGGATCGTGCCGCTGAAAAGGCGATGGTCGCACGGATCGACGAAGCCCGCGCCGAAGGCGTGACCCTGGGCGGCGTGACCGAAGTCATCGCTTTCGGCGTGCCGGCCGGCCTGGGAACCTACGCCCAGCCTGACCGTCGTCTCGACGCGTTGCTGGCGGGCGCGCTGACGTCGATTCCCAGCGTGAAGGCTGCCGAGATCGGCGACGGCGTGATCGTCTCATCGAGAGACGGCCAGTCGGCCCACGACGAACTCTTTCCCGACGGCAACGGCGGCGTTCGACGCGAGACCAACCGCGCCGGCGGACTCGAAGGCGGCGTCACCAACGGTGAACCGGTGCGCGCGCGGGCCTACGTCAAGCCCATCTCGACCCAACGGAAAGGGCTGCGCAGCGTGGATCTGAAAACCGGCAGGCCCAAGCGTGGATCCTGGGTCCGCTCGGACATCTGCGTTGTGCCGGCCGCCGGCGTCGTGGCCGAGGCGGTCGTGGCCTGGGAACTCGCCGACGAACTGATCCGCACCCTGGGAGAATGTCCCCTGGACGAACTCAAGACACGCTTCGATAGGATGACTTCATGAGCAACGAGAGACTTCCCCGCGCCGATTTC
>DAOVZQ010000345.1 GCA_030635025.1 bacterium | reverse complement strand
CGGACGATCTAGCAGTCGCAGTCTGGAGCAGAAAGTGCGGGCGGTACGGCTGCGGGTTCGTCAGGCGCCGCAAAGGGCGGGGCAGTCCACGTTGGACCTAGCCGAACCGTCGGCAGATCCGGCTCCCATGGATATTCAGATCTCGGTAAATACCAAGTACACGTCTGAGCAATACGCTCGTCGTGAAGCCCTGCTCGAAACGATCCGTAAACGGGCTACGCGGAAGGGATCAACAGTGCGAGGCTTTGACCGCGCAGAATTGATCCTCGCCGCGCTGAATGATCTGGCGGAGAAACTCGACACCGGCTCAGAAACCGCAGCCGTTTCAAGCTCACCATTTCAGGTCGTAGTTTACACGTGTAAAATCTGTGGCGCGGCTGAGGTGCGAACGGATCGCGGTGCGAAGCCGGTGTTGGCTGAAGTTGCCCAATGTGATGCCACTATCCAAGAACCCGGCCGGCCCAACCGGTCCACCATCCCGCCCATGAAACGTCGGGAAGCCCTGATCCGTGCCGGCCACCGCTGCGAAACGCCGGGCTGCGAGCGAACCCGCTTCCTCGAGGTTCATCATCGACGCCCACGATCACAGGGCGGCGGCAACAACGCGGCCAATCTTCAAGTGCTGTGCTCGGGATGTCATCAACTGGTCCACAGGCAGCTGAATAAACAGCCTCACATGGTGAATCTCGGATCTAGAGGGCCTGATCCTTCCAGTTCCACCACTTCAGCAGCTCGGGATCGTGACGCGTAGTACTCACGGCATACACGGCGCAGCGGAACGTGTAGAGAACGCAACGATCGATCTTCTCGCCGCGGAACTCGCAGAGATCGGTGAACATGCGTTCGGGGTCGCGGCCGTGGAGGTCGGCGGGGTTGTGGAGGCCTAGGTCGTGGAGACAAGAGGCCAGGCTGGGGCCTATGCCGGGGAGGGATTGGAGGTTGGGGCCGAAGGTTCGTCGGCTCATGTCACTCATCTATCCATCTATGCACCCTAATCCGGAACATCCGCCCCCTCATCCCCCTCATCCATCTTCTGCAATATAGCCCGAGCAATATCCGCCGAATGAGAGTTCATCTTCCGCAGCGCATCCATCAATGCCAGATGCACATCGCTTGTGGCCACCGACTCCGTAACCTCGCTGCTGATCCGCTCGAAGTGGGCCTGGCGATAGTCGCTTTCCAGAGTCACATAGCGCGCCGCCTTTCGAGTCATTCTCTGGGCCGTCTCCAGGCTGCTCTCGCGGAAGGCCTCCAGCCCGCGTGAGATCTGCTTGAGCATCTTGATGTGATAGGCCTTCACTTCCTTCCGGCCCGACGCGGAGAAGTCGGCGCCCACGGCGGCCTTCTTATGGGCCAGCGGCCGCAGCTCCTTGTCGATAATATCGGCGATGAACTCGTATTGTTTTGTGACGTGCATCATTAGGTAGGCCTCTTCGGTCTGCTCGTCGCTGAGGTCCTGCTTGCCGATGTCGATCAGGTAGGCCGAGATGTGTGTATCGAGATCGTCGATCTCGTGTTCGCGCTCGTGCAGGTCGTCCAGGATTTCCATGTCGTTGTCCAGGAACGGTGCGATCGCGTCGGTGGCCATGTCGCGGACGATCTCGCCCATGCGGATGATTTCCACCTTGGCCAGGCTCAGGGCCAGCGACGGCGTCTGCAGCATGCCGGGTTCCAGGAAACGAGGTCTGAAGCGGGAGTCGAGGGGCTCGACCCGGTCCGGCATCAGACGCATGATCAATCGACCGAACAGGCCGGTGAACGGCAGGAAGACAAGCGCCAGGCTCACGTTGAAAATGGTATGGGCGTTGGCCACCTGGCGCGGGATGAACTTGGCCATGCTCGTCGTATCGGCGACATCGATCGCGCCGCCGGGCGACACCGAGCGCACGAAGTCCGCGAAGGCCGGAATCCAGAACACCATCGCCAGTACGCCGCCCACCTTGAACAGGGTGTGGGCCACGGCCACGCGACGGGCCTCTCGACCGGCGTTGATGCTGGCCAGTCCGGCGGTCACGCAGGTACCGATGTTGGCGCCCAAAATCAGGGGGATGCCCGCTTCCAGGGTCAGGAATCCCTGCTGCGCCAGCACGATGATCACGCCGGTGAACGCGCTCGAACTCTGGATCAGTGCTGTGAACAGGGTACCCACCAGAATGCCGAGAAGCGGATTCTCCAACCCAGCCAGCATGTCCAGGAACGGCCGATAGGTCCGTAACGGATGCATGGCCATGCTCATGACGGCCATGCCGTAGAAGAGCATGCCGAAGCCCAGCAGGATGTTGCCCAGGTTGCGCATCTTCCGGCGCCGGCCCAGGAACTTCAGGGCAAAGCCCAGGGCGATCATCAGCAGGGCGTAGTCGGTGAGTTTGAAGGCGATCAGCTGCGCCGTGATGGTGGTGCCGATATCCGCGCCCAGGATCACGCCAAGGGTCTGGGCGAAGGTCATCAACTGGGCCTGCACGAAACTCACGAGCATGACCGTGGTGGCGCTGGAACTCTGGATGACCATGGTCACCGCGGCGCCCACCGCGGCGCCCAGATATCGATTGGCCGTCAGGGTGCCGAGGATGGCGCGCATGCGGCCGCCGGCCGATCGCTGCAGCGACGAACTCATCATGTCCATGCCGAAAAGGAAGAGGCCGAGTCCGCCGGCCAGGCCGAAGAGCATGAACATGACCCACGCGGGTTTGCGGACGGGGACACTATAGATAATCCGTCCGCCGTCGACCCACACGCCCGTCAGATGGGCGACCACGGTATGCTTGCCGTCCTTGTCGCCGGGCGAATATTCGAAGACCGCGAGACCCGCGGCGTCGGATTCGCACCGGCCGAGTCGCTTCTCGCCGGGGGCCACCAGATCGAATTCGACCGTCACGCCCTCCACGGGCTTGCCGTCGAGGTCCAGGACCAGCGCCTTGAGATCGGTGGACCGACCGGTGTAGACGGAGGCCTCGTCGCCGGAAACACGCTTCCCGTCGTGATCCACGGGATGGGCGAGACTGTAGGGGGCCTCGGCCGCATACACGGCGGTAGACAACAGGGGCAACAAGAGCAGCGACAGCACGATCGCCGATGTCCGATTCGATAAACGCTTCATCAATTCCTCGGTATGACTAGTCCGCCGGCGTCAGCGCCTCGCGGATCTCTCCTTCAAGCGGCAGGGCCTTTTGCGTTTTGACGTCCACGATGACGAACGTGATGTCGGCGTCGGCCAATCGTTCGCCGTCGGCGGCGCGACGCACCTCCTGGTGGATCACGCCGCTGCGCCCCCCCAGGTGGGTCATCTCGGATTCAATCTCCAGTTCGTCGTCCAACAGGGCGGGCCGACGGTAGTTGATCTCCACCCTGACGACTACGAAAGCCAGGCCCCGATCGCGCCAATCGCGCAGATTCGCGGAACCTTCGACCATGCGCCATCGGGCTTCTTCGAGCAACTCCAGATAACGGGCGTTGTTCACGTGCCCGTAGAAATCCAGGTGATAGCCCCGGACCTTGATATGGGTGACGTGGCTCACCTGTCCTCCCCGGCCTTGTCTTCGATGTGGTTGCGCACCACGCGGAAACCTACGTAGGGACTGTTGCTGCCCGCATTGTAGTTCCCCCTCGCCGCCGAACGACAGACCGAACCCGAGACGAAGTAATTGCCTCCCCGCGCAACGCGGCGACTGCCGGAGACCGGGCCGGTGGGATCGACCGCGGGCGATGTCGCATAATACGCGGCATCATAGACGTCCCAGCACCACTCACCCACGTTGCCGTGCATGTCGAACAGCCCCCAGTCATTGGGATAGAGCGACTGCACGGGCTGACGGCTTAGGTCGGAATTGGGACAGTACCAGGCGAAATAGGTGAGCACCGGATCGGGTTCACAACCGATTTCGGCGAGCTCGCCGGCGGAGGTGGCGGTTTTCGTTCCGGCGCGACAGACGTACTCCCACTCGGCTTCGGTCGGCAGCCGGAAACCGGGTGCG
>DAOVZQ010000260.1 GCA_030635025.1 bacterium | reverse complement strand
CGCACTTTTCGGCAATCACATTTTGTTGGGCTTGAACCCGCCCGTGGACGAGGGGCTCGATCACGCTTTTACCGCCACTCTCGTTCGAAAAGGGAAGTGTGCGGGTGTGGGCGGTTTTGCTCTGATCCACCGGGTGGCGGGGGGAGCCCTGGGGGGAGATTTCAATTACGCACGTACCGAAGCGCGGTGGTCGTTCCGGCGTTACGTTCTCGGCGATCACGAGATGATGCTGGGACTGAACGTAGAGCAGGTGAGCGGGAAGCCGCCGCTCCAACAACTGGCCGACGTGGGGGGGATGGGGACCGTACGCGGCTTCACCCGACGGAGCCGCGTGGGCATGCGGTCCCTTCGGGTCGGTCTACAGCACCAACTGCCGTACGACCTCTTTAGACTGGGCAAAATCCCTATCCTTCGCGATGCGAGATTGCAGCCGGTGATCTGGGCGGATGCCGGGCGGGCATGGGAAGGGGTCACGAATTCCTGGATCTATTCCACAGGTTTCGGTCTGCAGCGATATGCCGGGCCTTTCGGCGGCGAGACCTATGTGCGATTGGATGTCGCGCTGCCCTTGGGGCCCGACCGCCCGGATGAAGTTCGGTTCTACGTCTACTTTACTCGTCGGCTCTTCTGAGAATCCCACCCGACTCGATGGGGTAACAGCAGATCACACCAGATCCTTGATGACCCAGAACAGCTTCTTGAAGAAACCTGATCCTGACGGTTCAGGAAACACGTCCTGCATCTCCTCCAGGGTGGCCGGCCACTCCGCTTCGGACAGGAGATACATGAAATCCAGCATCGAGATCAAGCTGTCGTAGCCGGAGACAACCACCATGTCTTCGCCATCGACGAGCATGCTGCGTGGGTCCTGATTGTGCGAGCCCACCGTCAGCATGAAAATGACGTCGGCCGGGGCTTCTGAAGATTCTTTCGAGGGCGCCAGGGATTCGCGGTATGCCGTGATCAGGTCGCGATGACCGTCTGCTCCCCCATATAGTATTCGGGGAGCGATATCGGCAGTTTCCTCCGCCCCGATCTGTGCTCGGCGAATTTCAAAATACGCCTCTACAACGGAGGCCCATTCAGGGCGAGACAAGATCTCCAGCGCCCGTTCTGAAGCGAGGAACTGCGCCTTCAAGTGCATGAACGGATCGTGATCGCTCGCCACTTCGGCTATGACGGGGTGGGCGGGCCCGGGTGCAGCAGTTTCCGATTCGTATTGGGCGAGCAACTGGTGCAATTGATCCGTCGTTTCCGGATGCAGGGCGAACCGCTTTTCCAGGAGTTGGTTTTCCTGCTGCCCGTGCAAGAGGGTCTCGATCCGGTGCCTCAGATCGTATACCGGGTGCTCGTTGTCATAGAACCCAACGCGCAGGCTGCCCTCGGCGTCGGCAATATGCGGGGCGAAGTACTCGCTGGCCCGCATCATCATCTCCATGTTCTTCTGCATCATGTACATGGTGATGGTGGCGTTGCTCGGGGCATGTCCGGGTGCGGGTGAGATAGCATAGAGGTGTGCGCCCCTGAGCGCCGCGCCGACGAACATCCCGGACCAGAATTCACTGATCCAGAGAGAGTCGGGGGCGATCATCACTCCGCCCGGCGGCAACATGTTGTACATGGCGGCTTTGACCACGGTGGATTGTTTGATTCCATACCCTGTCTCGTTGAACGACAACAAGACCGGTGTGGTCCAGCCGCGACTATGCAACTGGTCGCACTGCTGTCGGTAGTCGGAGGGATAGGGAATCGCCTGCAGACAGACAGGGACCTCGTCTGCGTCGTACCCCTGGCTCCTGAACAGTTCTCGCGCGGCGGTCTTGACCTGTATCAACGATTCGCCGCGGATCTGTATGGCCCGGTCCTCCCAGCCGGGACTGTTGTAATGTTCTCCCACTCCGTGACCCGTGAATATCGCCGATCCCGACGACGGATCGGTTTCGAAGACATCACGGAACGCCAGCTTGCGATGATCCCGATAGGGAGAATCCGACGCGAAAACCGGATCATAGGGATTGGTGATGTTGATATGGATCTTGAACAGGTTGCGCAGGGTCTCAAGAGGAAGATCAGCAAGATTAGGCGAGTCGGCAATGGTGTTGCGCAGTCCCGCCAACGCTTGGGCCACACGCGTGGCAACGGCTTCGTTCTCAAGATCTGGTGGAACACCATCGTAAAGATTCTGCAGGAACGACATCACGTATTTCGATTTATTGGTATGGAAGTAGTTTTCGTCGAAGAAAATGAAGAATCGCGGTAGGAAACCGCGCTCACCGCTATCCAATTCCTCGACGGCGTGAGTGAAGGCAGACAGATAGCCGTTGACGATGACGTCCCAGCCGATCATGTCCGTTTCGCCGTCACCGTAGCGGCCTCGGAAATCATGAATGATCATGACCTGGTATGTTTCCGTTTCCCGTATCATGTCGACCAGCTCGTGATGGAACTGTTCGTTGATCAGGTACGAAACGGTGTTGGCCGATCCGAAGTCCTGCCCCGTCAGGTGGGCGAGGATCGCGTCCCATTCCGGCTGCGTGTCGTATTGCTCCGGCCGCAGTCCGTAGTTCAACGGCAGCCAGACCATTCGTGATTGTCTGAGCCAGAAGAGCAACGGCTGGCCCCAGCGTTTGCGGGCGGCCAGGGTGACCTTGTCGATACCGGCCAGAACCCGCCGGAAGACTTCCTGCGTCAGCGCCTGCCGCGATGAGCGTTCACTCTCATTCAGGTGTTGGAAATATGAGTGGGTCTGGAGGTGGTCACGGAACCGTGTCTCGGCCCGCTCACCGAAACCGGCCAGTCGATGAGGGGCCTTGTTCTGACCGAAGAGGTTGTTGAAGGGCACCAGGACGTCGTGGAAGATGATCGACTCAGCCGTCGCGGCGAGTTGATCCCCCAGGGCCGGCTCGCCGTCCGCGGCCAGAGTGAATGCGCTTCTCAACTCGCGGTGATAGCGTTCATCCTCATCGCGAAAAGTGTGTCCCTCGACGGCGATGTGCAGGCGATACCGAGCGGCGCTCTTGGCAAAGTCATCACCGGTGTGAAACTTCGGGGTCAGTAGCCGGTCCATCCAGAGGATCGCCTGTTCGATGCGTGATAGGGATTCTGCAAGATCCGCAGGCAACAGGGTCGCTTGCAAATGTCCTGGAGGTGGAGACATCTTTCCAGCGGGCAACCGCGCGTGGTCGGAGCGGGGACGTGTCATGCGATAGCGTTGAAACGGTCGGGCGAAGGTGAAGCCGAGGAGCACCTCCTGTCGTTGTGGGCGGTAGTCGATGCGGAGTTCGTCACCACGTTTGAAAAGTCCGCCGCGGGCCAAGGCGATCTGGGCATTGAGGCCGACCGAGTATCCTGCGTCCAGAGAGCTATAATCCACGCCGGCTCGAAGCCACGGGATCTTCACATACAGTCCCATGGCGCCGTCGAACTGGTTGCCGGAATGCCCCGCCGCTATTTCAACGGTCATGTCACCGACACCGAAGTTGCCCATGGGGCCTTTCATGGTGACATCGAAATAGAGACGTGAGGTGACTTCGCGACGGTCAAAATCGTACCCGCTGATAGGGCCCCAGGTGATCAATGTTTTGGATGGCAGGCCCATGGAAATGGGTGGCGCCGTGTTCAGAGAATCCGGCCAAGCGCCAGCCTGAACACATGTCGGCAGCAGAATCAGCAGCACCAGCAAGGAACTGAATAATACCTGCATCGAGCGGCCTCCAATGATAGGGTCAGAATTCATATCCAAACCTGAAATTCAGGATAAACTGTTCATGTAGATGCCCAGTGTATTGCAGATGTCCATAGCTGCCGATGATATCCAACGGTCCGACCGGGGTGATGGCCGTGACGCCGGCCCCCAAACCCCAGATGTCATTAGTCGCGCGGTCATCGTCCGGCACACGATAGTGGTAATCGAGTGCCAAGTTACCGATTAATTTGTAATAGAGAGCGGTATTATGTTGGTATCTGTAATCGAACCGCAGGACGGATAACCGACTCCCGAAAAGCTGGTTGTATTCCACGCCCATGAATGTGTGGTGTTGTCCCTGGCTTATGAACTTGTAGACGGGTGTGTCGCTTGAGCAGGTTCCCCGGAATCCGTACAACCGCATGGTGTGGCGATCCCGCCAGGTCAGATATCCCTCCGCAGCCAGACTGGCCAGCTCGTAAGGGCGCGTAGTGCCTAGTCCGTCGTGGCTGTTCTCGTACCGTGCCGACAGCCGACAACCCCGGCGCGGCAAGAGCACATCGTCCAGGGAATCGAAACGGAGGGTCGCCACGAACTGGCGTAACCTGTCCCGGCTGACGAGCAGATCGCTTAGATCCTCGGGGCCGGGCCCCATCCGTGTATCCATGTATTCGCGCCGATAGGACGCCTCGATATTCAACGACTTGAACAGCACCAGTCCCAGCCCCGCGCCGATATCGGCGGAACGGTCGTCGAATTCGGCACGTTCGTTACCCTGATCGTCGTAATATCCGGCCGATACGTCCTGGCAGGTGAAATCCAGGAAAGGATACAGCGGGAAATCGAGAGTACGGGATTGCAGATAGGCCTTACCTGCAAATCGAAAAAGCCCGCCGGCTTGCAACTCGCTCCCGATATTCAATCCTGGGAAGGGGAGACTCGTGGCCTGGGTGTTGACGGCGAGTACGAGCTGGTGAACATCGTCATAGCGGAATCCGACATGCATCTGCTGGAGGGGCAATTCCTTGACCGTCAATTCAAGGTTTACCCGGTCGCTTCCAGCCGAGGAGAGATCATACTGAATTTGCTCGAAGTATCCCAAACTGTACATTTTGTTTATCCGATGGTTCAGATCGGATGG
>DAOVZQ010000327.1 GCA_030635025.1 bacterium | reverse complement strand
GAGATGGCGAATATTCATGCACCGGCCGACGAATCATGTGTCAATTGCCACAATCCGCATAACTCCCTGCAGCCCAAGCTTCTCAATCTCGACACGGTGGCCCTGTGCGGGGAATGTCACGAAGAAATCGTCTCGACTGCCTTCCACGCTCCCGTGCGTCACGATGCCGTGACCGACGGGCGCGCGTGCCTGACCTGTCACGATCCCCACGCCACCAACGTGGAGTCCATGTTGACGGCGCTCCCGTACGATCTGTGCGTCGACTGCCACAGCGAGGACGGCATGCTGGACGACGAAGGTCGCGACATGACGAACCTGAAGTCCCTGATCGAGGGCAGCCACATGCGTCACGGCCCCGTCGAGGAAAAGGACTGCTCCGCTTGTCACGAGACCCACGGGAGCGAGAATTTCCGCATGCTCGTGAGCGAGTACCCGGTCAAGTTCTACGCGCCCTACGATGCCGACAACTACGATCTCTGCTTCTCATGTCACGAGATCGACGTCTTCGAGTCGGAACAGACCACCACCTTGACCGGCTTCCGCGACGGGACCCAGAACCTGCACTACGTTCACGTCAACAAGGTGAAGCGCGGGAGAACATGCCGGGCCTGTCACGAGGTTCACGCATCTCCCCAGGCCCACATGATTCGCGACGGGGTTCCGTACGGATCGAGCGGCTGGACCCTGAAGATCAACTATACGAAGACCGAAAACGGCGGGTCCTGCGCCAAGACCTGTCATCCCGCCAAGCCGTACGATCGGACGGCGAGGACGGGTAGATGAGTGCCCCTATGTTGAGAAGGTCGATAGCCGTCACGATGGCCGTGCTGGTGATCGCCGCTTTCCCGGGTACGGATGCGGCGTTTTCCTACGCGACCGAAGGCGAACCGCTGCCGTCGATGACGCTGCCGCGCGTCGGCGGCGGTGCGGAGAGTTATCTTGGCGAAGACGACGCCGTTGCGCGCGTCTTCGCCTTCGTGAAGGCCGACCATAAGCGATCCACCGAGTTGCTGACCATTCTGGACGACCTGCACCGGGAGTTCGCCGAACGACCCGTTCATTGGGCGCTGATCGTCTCGGATCGTCACGGCGGATCCCAGGCCGATTCCCTGTCCGCGTCGTATCCCGATCTCCCCATCCTGAGAGACATGCAGGATGGGCTCTACGGAGCCCTCGGCGTTGCTCTGACACCGGTGGTGGGGATCGCCGATGAAGCGGGAGTCCTGAGCGTCTACCTGCCTTATCACAAGATCAACTACTCGGCTTCGATCGCCGCCCATGTCCGATTCCTGCTCGGCGACATTGATGACGATGCGCTAGCGAAGGCCTTGGCCCCTTCTGGACGCGTCAGGGACACGGCCGACGCCGGCGTTCTGCGCACGCTGAAACTGGCGCGCATGCTGCTCGACCGCGGCAAGTTCGACCAGGCGCAAAAGCAGGCCGAGAAGGCGTTGGCGGCGCATCCGGACCAGCCGGATATCCTGGAATTATTGGCTGACATCGAGCTTGCCCGCAATGCGCCCTCCGAGCCCGAAGAGACTGGAAACCCTTGAGCCATGAGGCGGACTCTCGCAGGTCCGATCCTCTCCCAAGGATAAGTAAAGGAGTACGAAAATGAATAGACGCTTCCCGACCCTGATAACCCTTATTGCCGCGACAGGATTGATCGTGGCCGTGTCCGTCCAGGCGGGCATCCTGGGTTCGTCCCACGACCTGCAGGCTGAGTTGGGTATCGACGAAGTGTGCGTGGTTTGTCACGCGCCCCATAACGCCGTCGACCCCGTGGCCCATGGCTTGGACTACGCACCCCTGTGGAATCACGAGGCCGGCTCGACCGTCTATACGCTCTACGCCAGTTCCACCCTGGATCACACGCCCGGCCAACCGGACGGAAGCACCAAGCTGTGCCTGAGCTGTCACGACGGTTCGGTAGCGGTGGACAATTACGGCGGGACCACCTCGGGCACCATCTACGCAGACGACGCCATGTTTGACGGAGCGCCCGGCACGTCGATCGGCGGCGCCCGGGACTTTGGGACCAGCCTGGACAACGACCACCCCATCTCGTTCCTCTACGATGCGGTGGCGGCCATCGATCCGGAGATCCTTCCCTCGTCGAGCGCCACGCCCGTCGGCGGGACGATCGCCACGAGAATGCTGGTCGACGGCAAGGTGCAGTGCTCGTCCTGCCACGACGTACACGACGTGGACGGGAACCCGCACCTGCTGATCATCACCAACGAGGGCAGCGAGCTGTGTCTCGCCTGCCACGCCAAGTGAGGGCGCGCGACACCTCGAACCGCAACTCGACTTTGGCGGCATTGGCGTTACTGCTCGCCTGCTTGTGCGGCTGTGCTTCGACGCCCCGGTCCGAGCGGGACGCCGTGTTCTTCCCGGAACCGCCCGCCGCTCCCCGCGTCCAGTACCTGACCCATTTCTCCAGCGCAGACCAGGTCATACCCGACCGCGGCGGCCTGTCGAAACTGGTGTTCGGCGACGAGACTCCCGGCGACGCGGTGGCCAAGCCCTACGGACTCGCGCTGCACGACGGCAAGCTCTACGTGTGCGACACCAAACTCAACGCGGTCGTGATCTTCGACCTGGCGCAGGACCGCTTCGGATATTGCGGCGTAACCGGACCGGAACGTCTGCACAAACCGGTCAACATCTGCGTGGACGATGAGGGCTTGAAGTACGTAGCGGACGCCGAGCGCGGCGAAATCGTCGTCATCGACCGGACCGACACCTGGGCCGGCACGTTCGGAGGCGCGGACCTGGAGCGCCCGGTGGACGTGGCCCTTCACGACGGCCTGTTGTATGTCTGCGACGCGGCCGCCTGCCGTATCGTCGTCTTCGACACGGAGACGCGGCAACGGGTGAACGCCTTCGGCGGCAAGGGCACCGCTCCCGGACAATTCGCGCGTCCCACCAACCTGGCGGTGGATTCGGACGGCAGCATATACGTCTCCGACACGCTCAACGGCCGCATCCAGAAACTGACGCCCGACGGGTCTCCCCTCTCTACGATCGGACGCCTCGGCGACAGACCCGGTGATTTCGCGCGACCCAAAGGCTTGGCGGTGGACGATCAGGGACGGGTGTTCGTGGTCGACGCCGCCTTCGAAAACGTACAGGCGTTCGACGAGTCCGGACGCGTGCTGATGTTCTTCGGTGGCCCGGGCGACGGGCCGGGGCATCTCGTACTGCCGGCGCAGGTGATTGTCGATCACGATCATGTCGACCTGTTCCGCGACTTCATCGACCCGGGTTTCGACGCCCGCTACCTGGTTCTGGTCACCAGCCAGTACGGCCCCCGCAAGGTCAGTGTCTATGCGGTCGGGAGAGCTGTTGGGAAAGCCGTCGGAAATCTCGACGAGGACGCGAAACCATGAGACAGGCGACGCTGGCGCTCACTGCCGTCGTCGTGATCGTTGTACTGTCCGGTTGCGGACACGAAATGCGAGACAAGTGGCTCAGGACCCTGTTCGACGAGCCACCCATCGCCAGGGTCGAACCGACCGATGCCCTGGTCGAGGCACCCGCGGATTCGAGTGGCGGATCGGTCGAGAGCCCGCCCGTGACCGGCGCCATGCACGCGCCCTACGCGGCCGGCGCCTGCGGCGTCTGCCATAACCTGGATGATTCCCATTCCTTCCCGGGCGGCGGCGGATGGCCCCAGCGAGAGCCCGCAGCCGAGCGCGCCGCGACCTCGCGTGATCCCGAAGCGGCCAAGGTCTCGCGACTGCGGCTGCCTCCGGACCGTCTTTGCGGCGGTTGTCACAACGATCTGGACGCCGAAACCCTCGCCGTCACCAGAGCGATGGTCCACGGGCCGCTGGCCATGGGCGACTGTCTCGTCTGCCACGATCCCCACAAGAGCGCCAACCTTCACCTGGTCCGCAAGACCCCCGTATCGATGCTCTGTCACGGTTGTCACAACCCGCAGGAAACGGCTGATCTGCATAGCAACCGACACGATGTGGAAACCACCTGCACGAAGTGCCACGACCCCCACGCCGCCGACCGGCCGCACCTGTTGCTGGAGGAGCGCCCGTGAGACCCCGTCGCATGATCACGGTCGCATCGGTCATCGCAACACTGCT
>DAOVZQ010000367.1 GCA_030635025.1 bacterium | reverse complement strand
TCGAAGGGGCCTGCGGCGTCCAGATATCCCTCCACGATCAATACGTACGGATCGTCACGCGCGGGCAGGGATACCAGGAATTCGCCGGTATGCCAGGCGGCGCAGGAATCGCTGTCGCAGTCGGTGAGCAGAAAGAGGTCCAGATCGACGTCGGCGACCAGGCGTGCGTGCAGGTTCATGTCCTGCTCCACGGTCAGCATGTAGACGGTCTCGGGCCCGGTTTCCTGCCAGTTGACGCAGTCGTAGCCGTCCACCAGGGAGGGGGCGTCGGTGGTGTCGCCGAACAGGGTGTCGATATAGGCCGGGTCGATCGTGAGTGTGGCCGCGCCGACGCAGTCTGGTACGGCGCCCCGTTCGGCGCGATATGCGGGACGGTCGGGTTCGGGCACATCCTTGGGGACGGCGAAGGGCAGGGGGGAGGCGTGTGCGAGGGTCGCGATCGCCAGCGTGCATGTCAGGACGAAGCAGATTTTGTTCATGACCGGTTCCTGTGGTGGTGGTCTCGATCGTCCGGTAGGGTCAGCATAAGCCCGAACAACCCTGTCGTCAGCCCATGAGTTCCAAAAGGTCGAGAATGCGTTTGTCCCAGGAGTTCTCGCGGGCGAAGGCGATGCGTCCGGTGGCCAGTTCCGGTGTGTCCTCCTCGAACGCCCGTCGAACCATCCTGACGAAATCGTCGTTGTCGTCGGCCGTGTAGACGCAGCCGTCCGGAAATGTCCAGTCGGCCATGTTCGGCAGACGGGTGACCACCGCCGGTCGGCCCACGGCCAGGTACTGCCACAACTTGTTCGGGGTCACGCCCTTGTTGATGCCGGCGAGGTCGTATGGCGCGATGGCCACGTCGAAGCCGGCGATCTCCTTGACCAGGTCGTCGCCGGTGAGGACTCCCGGCGTATCGATGCGTTCCCTGTGGACCAGACCGTCTAGGAACCCCTTCTCAATGGGGCCCACGAGGCTCAGGCGTGCGTCGTCCTGTTCGAGCAGCAGGTTCAGCAGACTTTTGGGGATCCGTCGTCCGATGAAACCGACTAGCCCGATCCGCAGGCCGTCGCGCGGTCGCGGGGGACAGGTCGCAAGCTGGGCGTCGGTGACCACCGGTGCGCCCAGCGGGATCAGGCTCACGTTGTCGTTGAACACAGACAGCTTTTTCACCAGGTAGGGCGAAGTGGCTGCGATTGCCGTGGCCCGTTCGGCGAGGTGCTTCTCGGTTCGGACATGATAGCGGTCGGCGATGGCGAAGCGCACCGAACTGTTGCCGATGTAGTCGTCGTTGCAGAAATAGGCGTACCGGGGGAAGTAGCGGCGCATCATGGCGGCCGTATGATCGAAGGTGATCATACGGGCGTCGCCGTGTCGTTGTCGGAGGTTTCTCAGCAGCCAGTTCAGGTACAACTCGTTGATGCCGGGCAGCCTATAGCGATACCTGTAGTCCAGCGGCCAGGACGGTTCGATCAGCGTGATGTTGTCCTCGACCCGCCGGCTCGCAAGTCCGGGTGTGCCCAGCCTGTTGCGGGCGACGAACAGCACCTCGCCGTGTTTGGCCAGGGCCCGAGCGACTTGGTGGCGGGCGCGCGGCGGTTCGTCCCAGCCGGTGATCGTAAGCAACAGGTAGGTCATGGTCTCCAGAAAATGCCGGGGTTCATGCGCATCGGATCGTTCCGCGGTATCCTTGCCGGCGCCTTCGAACTCATTTTGTCCATTCGCCGTAGATGTTCACGAATTTGTCCCTGTGAGTCGGCGACGCGTCTTGAGAATAGCCGATGGCGGGCGAGGGTTCAACCGCACGATCAGGCTAATAACATGCTGACTTGACGTGACATCCACAGGCTTTTAATATACGTTTTCTACCTTGGGGACTCGGTTTCTGTCTATACCAACCTAGGAGCCATAAGCGATTCCTTGTTAAAGTACGGCGGTTGCGAGTCGACGTATTATAATGAGGCAGCGGTTGTGTGGTGGCCTAGGTGCAACTCCACCCTGTCAAGCACCTTGTAGCAAACAGAAACCGCGAAGCAGTGCGTTCTGGAGAACCGGTACGGGTTTTATCATCGAGGATGTCAGCATTGAGCAAGATCATGTCGGCGATGCGCAGGAAGTCGGGGCCCGATCTCGATCTCGAGTTCAAGCTCAAGACTCTTGACTGCGGGGACCTGTTTCCCAAGCCGCCCGGCGATCAGATGGCCGAGTTCGAGCGGCTAGCCAATGCGCTCATCTCAATGTATGACGGGCAGATGGGGTTAGTGGTCACCTTTGCTTCTTCCATCAAGGGAGAGGGCAACAGCTACGTATCCTTCAATGTCGCGCGACATCTTTCGATCATGCTTGACCTGCGGGTGGCCTGGATCGATGCGAATTTCGTCTCGCCCCTGAAGAAGCCCATCGAGGCCGCCGTCGATTTTCGCAGCCTCCTAGTGGAGCCCCAGCTTGCGGAGAAGCTGCAAAATATCGGACAGATGGCCGTGATCCCCAACGGCAACCGTACCATGAAGCAGACCGACATCCTGCTCGGAAAACGGTATCCGGAACTGCTCGATAAGCTCAAGAAGCAGTTCGCCTTCACCATCATCGACGCGCCGCCCATCACCCAGTCCATCGATGTGGGGCATCTCGCCAAACCCACGAGCGGATTGGTGCTTGTCGTTGAGACCCGGCGGCTGAAGTACGAGATCGTGCGCCACAACATCGAAGAGATGCGGACGCAGGGCGTGAACATCCTGGGGACCGTTCTCAACAAGCGGCGGTTCGATATTCCCAGTTTTCTCTATCGTCGGATCGTGGGTGTGTAGACGGTGCGACGTCGGGGAGAATATTTTGAGGGTTGTCGCGGTTCGGCGTCGAGATCATAATGTGTTTGAATCGCCTAGGACAGTCAATGAATCACGGACGACCGATTGCGCGGCAAGGAGGCATGCGGACTTGACCAGAATTACCAGACGTCATGCAGTGTCGGTCTCATCGGAGCGGTTCGTTGCCTTGTCGGTGCTGCTCGTTCTGCTCGTCATTTCCCTCTTCAGTCTCGGTGGATGCGCCTCCGGCGGCCCCAAACCGGCGGTCATGGAACTGCAGCCCTTCACGGCGGAGGAGCAGGCGGCCTGGAATACGGCCAAGAGCGCAGAATACCGGGTGCGTGCGCGGGACAAGCTGCGCATCAACTTCAAGTATCATCCCGAACTGAACCAGGACGGTATCCTGGTCCTGCCCGACGGCCGCATCAGGTTGCCTGAGGTCGACGGCACAGAGGTGGCCGGGTTCACCTTGTCCCAGATCGACAGCACGCTCACGTCACTCTACGGGCGGGAGTATCTGGATCCGGACCTGACCATCATGATGGTCGATTTCGGCCATGTCGGTGTCTACGTCCTAGGTCAGGTTCAGAGGCCCGGGTATCACCTCCTGTCCGTGGAGACCAACAGCGTGGTGCACGCCGTGGCGATGGCCGGTGGTCTCACGTCCGACGCGTCGTCGAGCGAGATCATGCTCATGCGCGTCACATCGGAGGGCTACGTCTATCGTCACCTGGACCTGTCGCACATGGAGAAGCGCGAGTTCATGACGGCCAATCTCATGGATATCCAGCCCTACGACGTGATCTACGTGCCGCGCTCGACGGTGGGAGACATCGCCTACTTCAGGAGCACGATACTCAGCTCGGCGTTGTCCATCACGGATCTGTTCTGGGATGTCTACGCCATTACCAATATCGACAAGGTCGATCGACTCGTCAGATAGAAAGGGGCCGGCTCGG